>USIB01000001.1 GCA_900554615.1 uncultured Mycoplasmatota bacterium
TTTTTATGAAAAAGCACTTGACTTTTTATAGTTGGTCACCCCGAATATAATACACAAAAAATAAAGCAAAAAATAAGTAAAAGTATTTACAATTGGTTAATTTCAATCATATTATTGTAAATATATCCTAAGTGGTGTACAATATTACTTGAAGTGAGCGTGACCTATATGAATGTCCTAAAGTTTAACGATAAATTTGATAGTTTAATAGAAGAACCAATGAGTTATTGGAAAACACTAGATGATGTTCCTCAAAACATTAAAGATTTTATTAACGAAGCATCTAATTTAATTCCAATATATAATGAAAACAATAATAAATATTATTGTTCTAAATGTATAGAAGAAATTACAAAACAAAATAAGTGTCCTAAATGTTTAAAAACATTTGCATTCCACGATAAGTTAAAAATGGAAAATATAAAAGACATAAGAACTTTAAGTGATAATATTTATTATTATGTTTTTGATATCAATGACAATGACATATTACTTTATTTATTATGGGAACATATAGATTATCGTAATCCAATAACATACCTCCCATATAGAAATAGTAAAATAAGTATTAAAAACATTTATCAAATATTACCGACAAAAATTATAAACCTTATAACAAATAAACACATTTTATATAAAGAATTAGAAGATATACTTATTAGATTTGCAAATTCGAGTGATGAAATAAGTGATGACGATTTTGATATATTAGATGAATTTGAATTTAATACATATGAACATCAATATTTATATACAAGCAATTTAACAGATTTAAAAAATACAAACTTATATAAGTATAGTAATATTTGGATTTTAAAAGATTATCTCAAGGAACATTCTTTTAATTTATCAAGTTTAACTTTCTACCCTGTGTATTATAAGGAATTTGAATATCTATTAAAACTTAAATTATTTGAATTAGCCATTGATGATTGCCCTAATATTAAATATAGAGGAAATTTCAAAAATACATTTGGAGTTGATAAGAAATATTATTCGTTTATGAAAGATATTAATATTAATAGTCTTCAGTTAGAAGCACTTAAGATTTATCCGACTGCTGATATAAATATGCTAAATTTTATAAAAGATAATCTTTGGTTAGTTCAATTAATATTAAAGTATGTTAATCTAGATAAAGTATTAGAATATTTGAAAGAACAAGGCTTAAATATAAAGAATTTACACGAATATGGAGATTATATAAGATGTTGTGAAGAGATGAAGTTAAACTTAAAAGACCATAATGTATTATTTCCAAAATATTTTACTAAAGAACATGATAAAGTTACTAATGAAATGATAGTAGCAAAAGATCCTCTTACAGATAAGAGCATTAATGATTTGGCTAGTTTTCTTATTTTAAATAAATATGAAGATGATAAATATATTATATTTCCTGCGGATAGCATAAATAGTCTCATAGATGAAAGCACCCAGCAGTCAAATTGTGTAAGAACATATTGTGAAATGGTTAGTAATAATGAATGTCAAATATACTTTATGAGGTATAAAACTGATATTAAAAAGTCATTTGTTACTATTGAGGTTAGAAATAATAAAGTTGTTCAAGCAAAAGTTAGATTTAATGAAGAACCATCAAGCGAAGTCATGGATATTATAAAAAAGTGGGAGCAGACTTTAATACCATTAATTAATAAATAGATTATATTGGTACATTATTTATTGATGATATTTTAGATAATCTTGATTAATTATTATTAGTCTCTTGTAAAAGTGCTCTGAGTGTTGTAAACTATTACTAGAGATGAAAGCGTGAGTGATGTTATGAAAATAGAACTTAAAGAAATAGATAGTTTATTAGATGATGGGATAAAACAAGGAAGTTTAAATTTATTATGTTCTAAGGCAGGTATGGGTAAAACAACATTTGCCTTAAATCTTATGAGTAACAACATTAATGATAAGATTATTGCTTACTTTAACTTTGAATTATCTAAAGATAAATTATTTGAAAGAATGAACAAACTATTTGATACTGATTATACTAATAAAAATATATTTGTATATAAATATGATTATAATAAGACAGTAGATGATATAATTAATAAATGTATTGAATTAAAGAAATCTAATATGGGATTAGATTTAGTTATAATTGATTATATAGAATTAATATCATGTGAAATTAATACTATTCGTAAGAAAGATTTTAATTCTTATATCCTAAGTAAATTATATCAACTAGTAAAAGAATATAATATTACAGTAGTATTGGTAAGTCTATGTCAAAGAACAAATAAAGAGATATCCATAAATGATTTGTTTTTAGATAAAGATAGTTTAGATAAATTAGACAATATATTTTATTTATATAATGGTAATACTGTAGAAATAATAAAAAAATAGTATTAATTCATTAGTTAAAACTATATTAGTTTATAAAAATAAAATATGGAGGTTTAAATGCAAGAAGGAAATATGAATAGAATTAAATAATAATTAACTTATTGTTAAACCATTTTAAGTATTATATAATATAGAAGAGGTGATAATTATGTCAAATAATAAAAATGAATTATTGGAATTAAAAAATAGTAAGGAATGGTTAGAATTTGAAAACTACTATATGGGGTATAGTATATTTAATCAGTTTGACTTTTTTAGATTTGAAGATATGCATACTAATATATTGAAATCATTATTTATTGAGGAAAATGCTTATGGTTTAGGTACTTATCCATTAAGAAAACTAATAGAACTATTAAGATTTAAAGATAGTAGTAAAGTAAATATAGAATCAGATGAATTTAGTATTATAGTTAAAAATGTAGAAACACAAAAGGTAATAAAGAAAAATAGATTAGATTTGAAGATTGATTTTAAAGTTGATGATAAAGATTATAGTATTATACTAGAAAATAAAGTGTTTTCAGATGAACATGATGATCAATGTAGAAAGTATTATGAATATTTTATGGAAGATAAACCTAATGATAAGACTAATTATATATTTGTATATTTATCTTTAGAAAAGAAGCCTAACTTTGATTATAAAAAAGAATATATTTGTATTAATTATCAAGAATTAGTTACTTATGTAATTGAACCAAGTAGTTATAAAAGTACTAATATGAATCCTAGAATAATTAGTTTAGATACCTATTTATCAAGTTTTTCAAAATTATATGAATATTTGGATGCAAGTTATGATTTTCCAATTACGCGTTTTGGAAGAGAACTTACCATTAATTTGTATAACAGTAGTGAACTATTAAGAACATTTACTAAAAATAAATTTTATGAAAATAATAAAACTATTTTAGATATTTATTATTATAATATTTTAAAAATAATTAATGATGAAGATGAGAGATTAGAAAACGATAGGGAAAAGATTAATAAATTAAGAAAAGAAATAAACTCAAAATTACTTAATGTTAATTGTACTTTTAAAGGAGAAAAAGTAACATATAAGAAATGTTATCTATTAATAGTCAAATATTTATTTGAATTAAAATTAATTAAAGATGAAAAAGATCTTGATAAACTTAATAAATGCGTACTTTATAAGAATTACGTAGTTGCTACTAGTGATTATGATAATTTATCTCATAAAGATTATTATTATCTCTCAGATGAAGTGATTAATGGACTAATGTTAAATGATAAAAAATTATATTATTATGTAGGACCTTTTGGGCAAGAAGAATTAAGATACTTTATAGAAGAAATTAATAAACAATTTAATAACGCATTAGAAGGTATTGTAGAAATTAATAAGCAAAATGATGGGGGTAAAAATGAAAATAGATAAAGAATATAGATTTGATAATTTTAAGGTTAATCAAGGTAATAAATTAGCCTTTTCTCTTGCACTAAAAGTAGCAGAAGAACCCGGTAAAAGTTATTCACCGCTATTTATTAGTGGCAATAATGAACGAACTCATTTAATGAATGCAATAGTTAATTATATATTAGAACATTTTGATTATAAGGTCGTTTATATAAAAGCATCAGATATTAGTAATATAACCAATAATATCGATGTATTAATCATTGATGAACTTGATTGTCTATCTACTTCAGAAGAAACTAAGTTATTAGAGGTAATAAAATTACTTCAATCAAATAACAAACAAATAGTTTTAGGTAGTAATAAACCATTAGAAGAATTAAATAATATTAGTGATAAATTAAAAGATGTTATTAATTGGGGGATGTCAGTGAATATAAAAGATGATAGCGGTAAGAAGATTGCTGATTATAATTGGTTATAAAATAATATATTACTTGGAGGAATAATGAATAGAAGTTTTTTTGAGATAAAGAATAATATTAAAAATATTAATAATTTAATTGGTAAGCATATTATTTATAATTTATATACTGATGATAAATATTATTCTACTTTTCGTGGTAAATTATTAAATTATAAAGATAATATTTTATATATTGATGTATTTAACGATGGTATGGAAGAAACTAAAAGTATGTATGAAGTTCCTTATAGGCAGGAAATACCAATTAATAAATTAAAGACTATAGAAGAATTTAAAAATTATTATAATAAAGAATTTGATAATGTATATATTAATAAAAATTGTAAAATTATAAATAAAAATAACGACTTTATAGAGGGAGTTATAATTGACTATCAGTTAGGAAACATAATGATAAGAATAGATAATGATCCAAACTATGAATATCCATTATATTTTGTTAAAGAAATAGAAATAATAAAATGTCAGTAATAAAGTTAATTATTGACATTTTTTTAAATTTTTATAAGTTTTAGGAACAATTTCCTAAAAAGTATGTTATAATTAATATGTACTTGCCAGCCTGGCGGAATGGTAGACGCGGTAGACTCAAAATCTACTACTAGTGATAGTGTGAGGGTTCAAGTCCCTTGGCTGGTACCAAAATTGATTTGTTAATCTAACTGAAAAGTTAGGTTTTATTATGGTACTACTTATAGAGGAGTTGAAATAAATGAAAACTAATAGAACTATTACAAGAGAAAATGCTATGACTATACTATATCAAATATTCTTATATAAAAAAAATAAAATAAATTACAATGTAGAAGAAGTAATTGAAGAGTATATGAATGATTTAGACTTAGAAGAAAGAAAAAAAATAAATATAGAGTTTTTAAAAGAATTAATTAATGGTGTTTTAAATAATATTGAAGATATAGATAAGAATATACTTAAGTATTTAGAAAATTGGACTATAGAAAGACTTGGACTTACAGACCAAGCAATCATTAGAATATCAGTATACGAACTATTATATACAGATACCCCTAACTTAGTTTGTATAAATGAAGCCATAGAGTTATCAAAAAAATATTCAGATGACAAAGTATCAAAAATGATAAATGGTGTTTTAGACAAAATATATCATGAGGTAGAAGAGTAGTGCCTAAAGTTATTAGTTATAAGAAATCATTTAATGAATTAATAAAAAATAAAACAATTACAGTTTTAGGTAGATATAAAGATTCTTTCTATATTAATCCAAAAAAATTATTCTTTAAGGAAGAAAAAGATAGAATTAGTTATGAACTACTAGGAGATTTTATAGCAGACTATCTAAATATAGAACATACCAAATATGAAGAATGTCTAATAAAAACCACCAGTAGAGAAATAAAAGGATTAGTATCTAAAGATTACAGAATACCTAATCACACTTTAGTAAAGTTTAATAAAATATTAGGTAAAAAAGATATGACTATAGATAATATCCAATTATCTTTAGATAAATATTTCAATAATTATCCAAATAAAGAAGAAATCATATCTAGAATAATGGATGGAGTAGTAGAGCATTATATGTTAGATTTATTACTTGGTAACATAGATAATGGAAGATATAACTATGAACTCATAGTAGGAGACACTAATGCCCATTTATCCCCATATTCAGATTTTGGAATGATTTTTAATTATACAAGTACCAATCTAAGAGTAGATAATACTTGTGATAACTCAGTATATAATAATCTATCAAAACTATTAGAAAATAAAAAATACTATGATAGATTTACTAGTATGTATAATAGTCTTAATCCATTTGTTTTAGAAGATTTAATTAATAAATTAGAAACAAATAAAAATACCAGTATAAATGATAATACTAAGAATATAATTTTCCTATCTTATAGTAGACATTATATGTTAGTTAGAAATGTTTTAGAAACACTTAGAAATAAAAAGAAGACTAAGTAATAAATAGTCTTTATATAAATATAAAGGGGTGAATATATGAATGATAATTATATAACAATAACAGAAGTAAATAAATATATAAAAGAGGTTATTAACGAAGATTTACTACTTAGAAAAGTATATTTAAGAGGAGAAATATCCAATTTTAAAGCCCATTCAAGAGGTCACTACTACTTTACCCTAAAAGATGAAACATCTAGAATAGCGGCTGTTATGTTTTCATTTAACAATAAAAATCTTAAGTTTACTCCTTATGATGGTATGAAAGTATTAGTAACAGGAAAAATAGATGTATACGAGTCAACAGGAGCATACCAAATATATGTAGAAGATATGTCTCCTGATGGAATAGGAGCCCTATATGTCGCTTTTGAAGAGTTAAAGAAAAAACTTGCTAGTGAAGGATTATTCGACAAAGATAAAAAGAAAAAAATCAGAAGAATACCAAGTACAATAGGAATAGTAACATCTCCTACAGGAGCCGCTATCAAAGATATATTAACAACATTAAAAAGAAGATTCCCAATTTGTAATACCATTCTTTTTCCTGCCCTTGTTCAAGGAGAAAATGCTAGTATAGATATAGCAAACAAAATAAAACTTGCTAACCAAGTAAAAGATATATATGGAATAGATACATTAATAGTAGGTCGTGGAGGAGGCTCACTAGAAGACCTATGGCCATTTAACGAAGAAGTAGTAGCAAGAGCAATTTATGCCAGTGAAATACCCGTAATATCCGCTGTCGGTCATGAAATAGATATTACAATATCTGACTATGTAGCAGACCTTAGAGCCCCAACTCCGACAGCAGCAGCTGAACTTGCTTCAGTTGATGTTAACACAATTACTACTTATTTAAATACCGCTACTACAAGAAGTATCACGGCTCTAAATAATATTATAAATAATAACTATAAAAGATTAGATTCAATAAAAAATAGTTATATCCTTACTAGACCTATTAGTATGTATGAAATAAAAGAACAAAAACTTGATATGTTAATAGATAATCTAGATAAAAGTATTAATAAAGTACTAGAAGATAACAAAGTAAAATTATTTACTTATACTAATAGTTATATACTAAATAATCCTGAAATGTTATATAAATATAGTAGTCAAAAATTAGAACACATTATATCTAAACTAGAAGTACTTAATCCTCTTAATACATTAAATAGAGGCTATGCCATTATAAAGAAAGATGACAAAGTACTATCAAGTAGTAAGAATATAAATATAGATGATATTATTAAGATATCACTTAAAGATGGAGAAGTATCTAGTAAAGTAATAAAGGTAGGTGAATAGAAATGAAAAAAGAAAAAGAAGAATTAACTTTTGAAGATAAAATTAAATTACTTGAAGATATCGTTAAAGAACTTGAAAGTGGAGAAGTACCACTAGATGACGCAATAAATAAATATACTGAAGCAATGAAACTTGCTAAAGAATGTTCAGATAAATTAAATAGCGTATCAGAAAAAGTAAATAAAATCATGACAGAGAATGGTCGCTTAGAAGACTTTACTATAAGTGAATAATATTAGTATATAGTCTTGATTATATATAATAAGAAAGAGGAAAAATTACTCCTCTTTTTAATTTTCTGCTTCTTCTAGCATTTTAGTTATGAATATACCATATCCTTTAGTAGGGTCATCTACCACTACATGAGTTACTGCTCCTACTATATAATCATCTTGAATAATAGGACTACCACTCATACCTTGTACTATACCACCAGTTTTTTTAAGAAGTCTACTATCAGTTATTTCAAATAAGATATTCTTAACCTCATTAGTACTTACCTTTAAGATATTAATACCAAAACTTTCTACTATATTACCATCAATTACTGTAAGAATAGTAGCGTCTCCCATTTTAACTTCATTATCCTTAGCCACTTTATATAATTTCTTATCAGGAAGAGTACTAGTATAATTACCAAAGATACCATTAGTAGTATTTTCTTTAACCTTACCAAAGATATTACTACTATCATATCTAGCATTCTTTTCACCAGGTTTTCCAATATCACTTCTAGTTATTCCAGTAACAGTAGAACTATATATTTTACCATCTTTAATTTCTAATTTCTGTCCAGTATTCTTCTCTATAATCTCATGACCTAAAGCACCAAATAATTTAGTATTAGGGTCTATATATGTAAGAGTTCCAACACCAGATATAGTATCTTTAACATATAATCCTGTCTTATAAATATTATCATTAGTCTTAGTTAGTTTTAGAGTAGTCTTATTCTCTTTACCTGCTCTTAAATAAGTAATATCTATATTCTCTTTATTAGTAGTTTTCTCAACTATATTTAACATCTCTTCAATACTAGATACTTCTTTATTATTAATTTTAGTTATCTTATCTCCAGCATGAATACCAGCTTCTTTAGCAGGATTTTTACCATTAACTTCATAAGTTCCAACGATTATTACTCCTTTGGAATTAAGTTCAATACCGATATTTTCTCCTCCTGCTAATATATAATCTGAATAGGCTAAAGTATATGTGGGTATAATAAGTAGTGTAAACATTAAAGTAAGCAGAATATTGTTTTTTATTTTTTTAAAAAACATAAAATACATCTCCTTTTAAATATTATTCACAGACTACATTATTATTATTTACTATTATTTTTAAACTATGAAAGATAATAATTACCATTTCATTTTCACTCTAAGCCCAAGGTCTATAGAGTGTTAGTTTAAGCCAATAAGAGTATTGTCTTAAACTAATATATCAACCATATCTACTTTATATAAGAGAAGTATATATACTTATTATTTATAAAATATTCATACTTTTCGTAATAATATATTCCATGTAGTTATTGACAAAATAAGCATTTTGGTGTAAAATATTTACCTACAAGGAGTGATAGTATGAATAAGATTTATATTAATAATCAAATAGAGACTGCTAGATACAATTATAATTATTTTATTATGAAAATGATTATACGTATTTTACAAGTATGTTTTAAATTATCTTGCATATTATTAATTAGTGGGATATTTAATTACACTATTATAAATATAATTGCTATTATTTATACTATTATGTCATTATTTAGTATTTACGATATCGTTATAAATTATAAGCATATATTAGAAGATATTGCAAATACCCTTGGTATAAAGAAGTTCTCTTTTGAAATAGACCTTAATGTTATAAGTAATGATTTATTTAAGGGAATGATTAGTTATGGAAAATAATTTTTATGTAGGTAATGTTATAACTAAAAAACATAAAGATAAATTAGTTCTTTATAGTACAGATTCTATTAATTATTTAGATTTAGTTAATGATAGAATGTATACTACTGAATATAATAGTAAAGGATATGTCGAAAAAGAAAGTCTAGTAAAAGTTAATATTAATGATTTTAGAGATGATTATCATTATTTATTAATTAGACATAATGAGAACAATAGTATTAAGAAAAAAAGAAAGTTATTTTCTTTTAAACATTAGGAGAATTTTATGGAAGATAATATTTATATTTATGAAGTACCATACTGGAAAAAAAAGAAAGAATATGTAAATCAAGATAATGTAGTTATATATGATATGAGAGTAGGGCATATGGATAAGTTTAATAGATGTTTACCTATTATTAAATCTATATCTAAATATAATTACGAAATGTTAATGAATGAGAAATATATACTAAATAGAACTTCTTTTAGTATAACAGACCTAAGTGGTAATGATATTCCTTTAACAAGTGAAAAAACATTTGCTAAAAGTAGAGTTTTAACTAAAGATACTAATAAATAGTATTCTTTTTTAATTATTAAAAAACTACCAATATTTTAAATATTATTTTGGTAGTTCTTTTCTTAATTATTATTTTTTAGCGAAAGTTCTTTCAATATTATCATTAAAACAAAACTCTTTTACACCATCATTATATATTCCATCTACTATTTTCGTCAATTTCCAATTATATTTTGTAATCATTCCTTTAAACATAGGTAATTTATCTTCAGTAAATGTTATTAATGGTTTTGTTGTCTCTAAAAATCTCATCGATTCTTCTAATAACAAACTTCCAATTCCATGTTTTCTATATTTATCAGAAACAAATAAAGTACATATTTTTCTTTCCTTTTCATCTTTCTTTAAACAACTTAATGCAATAATTTTTCCTTTTTTATTTTTAACAAATATTATATTTCTGTTAGGAGTTAAACATCCTTTTATCTGTTTATTATAAAACCATTCTTTATATCCTGGATAGGTCTTATTTAACCAAGAAGTAAGTTCATATAGTTCATTAGCAATTTCCATAAAACTATTATGATTTGTGTCTGAAATATAATTTTTAATATTATCTATTTCCATTATAATCATTTCTCCTAAATTAATTCTATTTCTATTGCTAATACACCATATTTAAGTTGTTCTTCTGACGAATATATTTCATTTAATTTTTGTAAAAGTTCTTCTTTAGTTATACTTTGGTCCGCTAGTAAAGTGATATCAAAATTAGCAGTTAATTCATTAAAGTTTTTATATTTATATATATTTTTAACTTTTGTATGTAAATATTCAGTATCTTTATCTACTTTCTCAAAGATAATAATATCATTTATCTTTATATTCTTTCTTTTTTCATCATTTAATCTTAATTCTAATCTTTTTGTTCCATTCTTTATGTAATTAAAATATTGTGGTAATAACTTCATATTATATATCTTCATAAACTTATCCTCCTTTTAGTTTTATAATATAAACCAAGCAAATACTATTATATCACTAAAATACTATTTTTTGTTAACTTTATTTAATAATATCAAAGTAGGGTATTAAGTAATATCTTTTTTCATATATTTAATTAGGTGATTTATCATGAACAATACTAGTATGGCTTTTCTACTTACCTTTCTAGCAGGACTATCTACGATGATTGGTACTATATTTATAGGAAAAAAGAATAGTAATAACGTTATTTTATCCTCTTTATCCTTTGCAGCAGGAGTTATGATATGCGTTTCTATTACAGATTTAATTCCTGAATCAATATTATTAATATCTGATAATTTACATAGCATTCCTACTATTTTAATTTCATTTTTAGGAGTTGTTCTAGGAGTTATTATATCAATGTTAATTGACTATTATTTACCAGATAATGATAAATCAAATAACAAGTTATATAGAGTTGGTTTCATTTCTATGATTGCCATTATTATTCATAATATTCCTGAAGGTATAGCTACATTTATGGCTACGAATAGTGATATTTCATTAGGCTTATCTCTTGCCCTTGCTATTGCTATGCATAATATACCTGAAGGTATTAGTATATCAGTTCCTATCTATTATAGTACTGGTAGCAAAAAGAAAGCCCTTTTATATACTGGTATTTCCGCATTATCCGAACCTTTTGGAGCTTTACTTGCTTATTTATTTTTAAAAAACATAATGAATGATTTAATTCTTGGAATATTATTCTCTGTAATAGCGGGTATAATGCTCCAAATATCATTTAGTGAACTACTACCATCCGCTAGAAGATATAACGATAATAAAAGATTAATTATTTTCTTTATAATTGGTATACTATTTATGTTAATTAAGTTTCTCTTATAGAAATATATATTCTTCTATTGATAGACAACTTGTTGGCTATCAATAGCCCTCTGAGACTACAGGCTTAGAGGGAATAAATTAAAAAAAATAACAAAAGGTAATGACAAGTTATCTTTTTTTTGATATAATTAGTTATAGTAGAGGAGGGTCTTATGAAAGAGACTTTAATATGTAGTTTAAAAAAACATAATATATACTATTTAAATGATAGTAATGTTGGCTTTTATATATTAGTTCCTTATAAAGAATATAATGATACTAATATTAGTATTAGACTTAAAAGTAATTATCATTCTTATGATTTATCTAGAAATAGTTTAGAGACTGTTACTAATGAACTTGTTAATTATTATAACAATCTTGATAATTATAATGTTACTTTAATTTTACCTGTCTTTTATGATGATATATTAAATAGAATTAAAGTAGTAGAAGATTTAGAATTATATCAAAGACTTGATAAGTATTTAGGTTATATTTTTAATAGTGCTTATTTATTTTTAACAAGGAATAATATTAAGGTAAATAATAATATATATGTTATTAATAATGATTCTTTTAATAGATTTACTAATTGGTTTGTAAATAGATATAGTAATAGAATTGAATATAAAACAATAGTTGATTTAGTAAAAGAGAATGGAACTTATACTAGTTATAATGTTATTGAGACTCCTACTATTAACTTTGTAGTAGGTAAAGATAAAGAGCCTACAATAGATAAAACTGTTGAACTTGAAGCAGAAACTTTTGATAATTTGGCTAAAAAGGTAGCAAGAGGGGAAGAAATAACTCCTAGAGTAAGAGAAGCCTCAAGTGGTGGATTTGTATCTTATATATTACTTGGTATTATTACCTTTGTAGTATCTATTGTTTTGTTATACTTATTTGTTAAGTAGGAGACTACTATGAGTGATTTATTTTATTATTTTGTCTCTCTACTAGTTATTTCTCTTTTTACTTTAATTAGTTTTCAAAAGAATATATTTCTGTTTAGTGTAATACTTGGCTTTATTTGGACTATTTTTCAAATTATTATAAATATATCTCCTAGTTTTAATATATCTATTCTTGCTATTCTTAGTGTATTTCTTTATACATCAATAATTGCCCTTATAAGTATTTTTATTACTAAGGGAAGAATATCTCTTATATCATATTGGTTTTTCTTTTTAATTATATTTGGTGGATTAGCATATTTGTCAAGAATTTATATTTTTCCTATATTATTTAAACTATAAAAAAAGTACTTATTATCTAAGTACTAGTGATAGTATAGTTGTTACTGAAAATGCTATTGCTAAAAAAAGCATTATATAAGCAAATATCTTATTACTAAGGTTTTGCTTCTTTTTCTTTTTACTCATATTTACACCTCTAGTAATATTGTATCAAATATTGTTCATATTTTCAATATTTTTTAATATAATTTATTGGTGATAAGATATGAATAAGAAATTAAATAGAGGACTAGCCATTATTATGCCAGATAAGAGAATTAATACTTTTGTTTTATTTATCATTATTTTAGGTATTATATCAGGTTCTATTTTCTTAGTTGTCTTGAAAGAGGCTGATAAGAATATTGTTATTGATAGAATTAATACTTTTTTTTCTAATATTAATACTAATAATATTAATAATTTAGTTGCCTTTAAGAATGCTCTTATTGAGAATATTATCTTTATTTTATTAATATGGATACTTGGTATGTCTATTATTGGTATTATTGTTAATGTCTTTTTGATATATTTAAAAGGATTTATTATAGGGTTTTCGTTATCTTCTTTCTTTTTAGTATATGGCTACAAAGGGTTACTTGCCGGATTTATTTATGCTTTTCCTACTAGTATTATTTATATATTAATTTGTTTATTACTTGGTGTTTATTCGATATTGTTTACTCTTAATCTTTTTAATCTTATTTTTAATAAGGATAGAAGTTTAGATATGAAAAGATTTATTAAGAAATATGTTTTAATTCTTATTATCTCTCTTGTACTTGTTCTTGTATCCTCTTTAACAGAAGGATTTCTAGTACCTTCTTTATTAAAAGTAGTTATAAAACTATTTATTTAAATGTGAAAATATGGTATAATGTCCTGTAGTGAGGTGTTATACTTATGAAAACAGTTGTTATTGGTATGTCTGGGGGAGTTGATTCTTCAGTTGCTGCTATTGCACTAAAAGAGGCTGGATATAATGTTATTGGTTTATTTATGAGAAACTGGGATAGTACTATTAATAATGATTATCTTGGTAATCCTAATTTAAATAATAATATTTGTCCTCAAGAACAGGACTATAATGATGCACTAGCGGTATGTGAAAAAATTGGTATTCCTTTACATAGAGTTGATTTTGTTCGTGAGTATTGGGATTTTGTCTTTACATACTTTCTTGACGAACTTAAAAAGGGAAGAACTCCTAATCCAGATGTTATGTGTAATAAATATATTAAGTTTGATTTATTTGTCAAGGAGGCTAGAAAACTAGGAGCGGATTATATTGCTACGGGCCACTACGCTAGAATTATTGATGGTCATCTTGCAAAAGCACTTGACAAAAATAAAGACCAATCTTACTTTCTTGCTTATGTAAACAAGGATATCTTTAAGGATGTATTATTTCCACTTGGTGAAATAGAGAAACCTATGGTTAGAAAGATTGCTAGTAAATATGGACTTGTTACCGCTGACAAGAAAGATTCTACTGGTATCTGTTTCATTGGTGAGAGAAACTTTACAAAGTTTTTAGAGAACTATTTACCTAATATTCCTGGTGATATTGTAAATATTGATACTGGAGAAGTTCTAGGTAAACATATTGGTCTTATGTACTATACAATTGGTCAAAGAAGAGGACTAAATATTGGTGGTACTAAGGATAGAACTTTCGTTGTAAAAAAAGATTTAGATAAGAATATTTTATATGTTGCTATTGGGGACGATAATAAGTATCTATATTCTTCTAGTGCTCTTATTGAGGACTTTAATTTCTTAACTGATAAGAGAATTAATAAATGTACTTGTAAGTTTAGATATAGACAACCTGATATTAATGTTACTGTAGAATATCTTGATAACAATATGATTAAACTTTCTTATGAAGGCTCTAAGGCTGTTACTCCTGGTCAGTTTTGTGTTTTATATGATGGAGATATTTGTCTTGGTGGCGGAATTATTAAGGAAGTTAAGTAGATTTATGTATACTCTAGAGTTATTACTTTAGGGTATTTTTTTTCTTGTTTTTTATGGATATTTGAAAAAATTACTAGTATTTTTATTTTTTGTATGGTATAATTGTAAATGTAAAGTGTATATCAAAATTGTAATAGGAGGATAATAGTAATGAATGTTGTCGAAAAAATTAATTTGATACTTAAAAAGGCTAATATTTCTAAAGTTAATTTATCTAAGTATTTAGGTGTATCTAGACAAATGGTTTACAATTACTTTGATGCTAATGATTTATCAAAGTTACCTAATGAAAAGTGTCAACTTTTATTTGACTTACTTGGTGTTAATTCTGAAAGAGAGATATTAGATATTAATATAACTAATGATTATTTACAAACTATAGGAGGAAAAATATTTGATAATAAAAAAAGTACTCCTAAAAAAGAGGAGTTTATTGACCTTGGTGGTCTTAGAAAAGAAGAAATTACTTTGATTAATGAAATATGTCAAATGCTTAAAAATATTCTTATGGAAGAAAAGGGTAGAGAAGGGGAAGCAATGGCTACTGTTTTGTATACTCATCACTTTATTGAAAACTTAAGTTCTACTAAGGAACTTAAATATATTCTTGGATATTTTTCTAAAAACTTTGGTTATATTGCTCCTGATAAGTATGCATTCGATGAGAATAATCAATTTGTTCTTGAGAGTATTATGTACTCCGCTATGACATTATATAGTAATGGGGGAGCCTCTCGTACTAGACTTGCAGAATCTCATAAGAGATGGGAAGCAATGCTTGAATCTAAAAAAGAAGAAAAATTAACTAGAACACAAGAATTAAATACTGCTAAAATAAGGGCACTTAGAGAACTTGGTTATGCTGAAATTGATAAAAGTAATGCTAGTGAAGTTTTAGATAAAATAGCGGAAATTATGGCTCAAAAGTTTTAATTTAAAGGAGAAATATAAATGAAAAAAACTTTATTTGCGGTTTTAATATGTGGTATTATGGTATTAACACTTACTGGCTGTGGTAGTAAAATTGAAACAAATGATGATGTAAATAATGTAAGTATTGATGAATTAAATGATATTAACAATAAAATTATCTTTTATTTTAATGATAATGGTACATCTATATATGATAATTATAGTTATAATTATGTAAATGAAAATGATATGGTTGTTGTTGTTGGATTAGTAGATAATAGTAAAGAAGAACAAGAATGGTTTAGAAGAAATATAGTTGATTCAAAGTATATTAGATTTGAACAAGGAAACCATCCTGTAAATGAATAATTAGTCCCCTACTTTTATTTTTCACTAAAAAGAGGGAAGGGATAGATACTTTTCTACTAAATTTAATTTAAATGATTTTTTAATTAATTAGATGAAGAATTATCCATCTTAAATTATATTAAATAGATTATGTAGTTAATTTTTTTTTAACATGAATAATATTTTTGTAGATATAATTATAATATATGGAGTATAATTAATATTATTATGAGATAAGTCTTATTTTATATGGTAATTTAAGGTTAATTACTATACTACTTTTAATCAAATATCATACTTCCTATAATTAATATTATGTTAAGTTCTATTTTTTCACTATGGGCTTATTTTTGAGGTTTGCGAAGTTCTTGTTTTTCTTTCTCTAGTTTATGTCTTCTGGAAGTTATATAAGTATTTAAAAATAATGTATGAGAACAAGCAACATTCCATAATTCCATATAGCCTTGTTCCATTAAATAATTTAATAAGTCTGAGTATTCTATTATGTCGTGTTCTAAAATTAATATTTGTATTTCTTTTAAGAATTGGAATACTTCAAAATTATTTAATATATCGGTTACATCAAAACCATTAAATAATTGTATTTGTGTACTATCGTATTGATACTTTTCTGGGTTGTCTTTATGTGTAAAGTATCTAAAGTACCCTCTTACACTCTCTAAAGCAATAGGCAAGGGTTGATTAATCTCGTCCATTATTTGTTTGACAGTTTTATCAGTGGTCGGACCAGGAAAAGACAATATTATATGCCAGTGTGCCTTTTTCTTCTCTCCAGTTGGGTTAACATCTTTATCGTGTAATGGACTAACTGCAAACGAAATACCTTTTAATTTTAAAATCTCTATCCAATCTTCTGGTGCACTTTCAGGGTACACTACCCCACCCCAATTTCTTTTTTTTATCATATTTTTTCCTCCTATTTTTATTGATTTCACATTTCACACCATTGGGGGGTCGTAGTAGACCCCCAATGGTGTGAATAAATTTAAAGTTCGTTTATTGGCTCAAAAGTATCGTACATTTGAGCTATGTATTTATTTCTTTTATAAATGAACATTGCTAGTATAGGACACTCCCATTCCATAGTTTCTTGATTAAAGATAGTATTTAGACCATCTCCGCAAGTAGTATAGAAGATAGGCAAGATAGGAAGTTTTCTAGTAGCAAACATAAACCTGGCTGGTCTTCTGAGCCACATAGGTAGTTCTTTCCATTCTTGGGTTATTAACATAACTATTCGACCTCTTTTCCTACTTTGCTGCAGCCAAGAGTAAAAAGGCTTGTCTGGTGGGCTATTTTTTGTATATTTTTTAGACACTTCGTCAATTATATAAATAACATTCTCTTCAATATCTTGTAATATTTCTTCTAACTTAGTAAAGTACTGTATCTCTCTTCCGGGTATCTCCAAACTTTTAATATTAGTTTTAATTTTATAACTACATTTATTTATTCTTTCTAAATAATAAACTCCGAAATAAGTTTTACCACTACCTTGAAAGCCAGTAATAAAATAAACACCCCATTTGTCTTCTATATTAGGAACACCTCTTTTAATTAAAGATGGCATATCAATTTTTACTTTCATTTTATAACCTCCTCTCTGGGCCCTTTGCCCGAAGTAGCCGAACCAGGCTACTTCCCCCGCTATTAGTATAGGGGAAACCCCTATAACCCCCTTAGTAAGAATGGCTACGCCCCACCCCTTTGACATAGTTGTTACCATACCTTTATCTTTTGAATTAGAGACCATATTTTAGTAATGGCAAAGGCATTAACTGAAATAGTATAATAACCAATAAGTAAAGTTAAATATAAAAGTACTACATATCTAGTAACACCAGGTAGCATACTAAAAAAGTAAGCAAGACCATTACCCATATAAGTATCTACTGCAGTAGTAAAACTACCTATCATTTGTGAAAAATCTGGAAAAATATTTGAGACTAATAAATTAAGTGGAGTTAAAACCAAATCTATTATTGAATTAAGTAATTTAAATAGACCACTAAAGATAGCATTTATCATTCTTTTTTATCTCCTTTCTCTGAATCAGGTTTATATAACTGGCTAAAGAAATCTTTCATCATAATAACATCTGTCCATATCTTAACTGCCAGCATACCAACATTATAAATTAAGAATATACAGAAGAAAGAATCTATTAAACCCCAAAGCCAACTACCTAATCTATTTTCAAGATTTATGCAAGGTAAGATTAGTTCTGTTCCAAACATAATTCCAAGACTGAATGGAGAACAAGTACCAGATAAGCCAGTATTAATATTACCTAATATTTTAAGTGGTAATGTTAATAAAGAACTAATAGGACTTTTTGAAGCGTCTGCAGATTTATCTTCTATATTAGTTTTAGAACTATCTATAGTATCATCAGTTATTGATTTATCTATATCGTTCAATTTTTCGTTAGTTTTGTTCTGGTTATCAATTATTCCTTGATTTTGATTAATGATTGTTTCATTCTGATTAATTATAGTATTATCTGCATTCTTTTCTATTGATAACGAAGTTAATGAAAAGGCTGAAGTCTGATTATGTTGGAAATAAGCAAATCCTGAACCATTATTATTCCAACTACCTAATGCAAATGAAGAAGCGTCACTAATAGCAGTAAATGAATAATTGATTGTAGCAGTATAAGTACAATATTTAACACTAGAGTAAGTGAAGCAGTCATTTTTACTATAACTAGCACTACCATAAGAATAAGCACTATTACTAACTCTAACTAAATTAGAATTAGTAAAATAGTTTAATCTACTAGAAGAAAACTCACTATCACTAATAGAAGTAAAATTAAAAACTAAAGTGGCAGTATAACTAACTCCTTTACTAATGGAATAATTAATTTTAGTATCGAAACCACTCATATACTGAAACTTATCGTATGTTGGTGAATAATCATCAGTACCATAAAGAGTAAGACTATAACCCTCGTTAGGATTGTGATAAGCAGTCCAGCCACTTTCTGAAGATACATCAGATTTATCAGTTATAGAGTAAGTAAAATACCTCATTTGAAATTGATAATCTGTTATAGTAGAAGCATGTACTTTTAAACCACCACTCAATATAAGAGCTATAAGTGTTAATATAAAATATTTTAATTTTTTCATATTCTCAACCACTTTCCTAAAACTCTTGATACTATTTTAAAAGGAAAATAAAAGCAAATAATTAAAAGTATAAAAAATATAATCAAGATACTGTCAAAATCATTTCTATAATATACCGAATCTGTCAACACATCTGCTGACAAACAAACTGGTAAATAAGTAGTATAATTACCAAAAGTCTGAGTACCATCTTTATAAATATAACTACTATCTATAAAATAATCTCTATAATCTATTTCAATATTCTTTTGAGGTACTTCTTTATATGCTCTTATAGTATCGGAAGATTGAACTATAAAACATTTATAATTTTCTAAATCTGGAACATATATCATTATTTACCACCCCATAATAAATCTCTACAAAGGTTTAACACTAGTACTAAACAAATTAATGTAGGTAACCAATTTATAAACTCTTTCATAAAAGTTAATACAACATCAAACATTTTTATCACTTCCCCATATTTCATTATCAATATTTAATCTATTGTAGATTAATTCAATTGAAGTATCTATTTTATTTATTAAAATCATTAATAAAGCAAATATACCACCTAATAAAAGACAAGCAATTGTCATTCTTTCATCCCCTTTCTTTTAATTAATAAAAAAGAAAGCAAGTACTAAATACCTGCTTTTCCTTTTTGTGCTTTGCCTACTATTCTTCTTACAATTCTATAAGTAAAGGCGAATATTAATACTCCTCCAACAACGGGAATTAAAGAAGATAGATTAGTAAACATAGCGTCAGTAGTTAATACTGATTTTAAAGCAGTAACTAAACTCTCCATAGCAGTAGGTGCAGTTTCCACACCTCTCCCCTCCTTTCTCCTTAATTTCTATCAAAATTGATTTTTACCAATTAAAAAGGCATTTTTTTATTATCTTTTTTATCTAGACTTATTTTTAATAACTCTAATTCAGCAGGCTCTAAAAAAACTTTTTTATCACAATTATCAGTTAATTTAATAACTATGCATTCATAAGTTCCACCATCTTTTTTAGTTAGTGTTTCTAATGTAGCCTTTAATTCTCTTTTATTATTTTCCATTTCTTACACTCCTTTCTAAAGAACATTTAATTCTATCTACTAATCTAATTAATTTAGATAGTGCTCTTTTTTTTATTGTGGAATTATATTTATACCATTCAACATAAGCAAGCCAAGACTGACAGTTGACTAGTTTACCACCACCATCAATATAAAACATACACACGATTTCGTGGTCGTATTGATTAACATAACCTACTTTGTAATGTTCTGACAAGTAGGCAATTCTTACATATTTAGCATAATAACTTTTTTTATGTGGGTTATAATATATTGCAATCATATAGGAGTATATAAGGCTGTTAAGTTATGATTGACTTCATTTACCTACTATCTCAAACCTTCGTTTCGTAGCACCTTATTTTTTCTATATGTGTATAACCAAATAAGTTATTATTGCTATTTCTATGTAAAAAATTATTGCACCTTTATTCTCTTTTATAAAAGTAATCATTATAGTACCCTCCAAGCATATTCGTAAGAGTGATGGAAAGTTTCAATCATTTGTAATCTTCTAAATACTTTACAAGTAAAATCTTCAGAACATTCAACAATATTGTTATCTCTAGCAGTTATAAATATAACATTCTTGTCAATGTCCTCCACTATAGCTTTACCTAAACTTGGTAGATAAGTTACTTTGAAGTTTGGACTATCAAAATGGTCCATAACAAATACTTTTAATAATAATAATTTTTCGTTTTTCATTTACTATACTCCTTTCTTTGAGACATCTTTGTCTCATCTGATTAAAGTATAGCATAATGGGGCAAACTTGTCAATGTAAAAATGAGACAAAGTTGCTACAATTTATTTAGAGGTGTAAAGTATGTTAAAAGAATATAGAAAAAGAGCAAAAATATCTCAAGAAAAACTAGAAGAAATAACAAACATAGATAGAAAAACAATATTCAGAATTGAAAATGACTTAAATATGCCACTACTTGATAATTTTGCCAAAATAGTTATTGCATTAAAAATGAGTGATAAAGAAATAGCAGAAGAAGTAAAAAAAACTATAAAAAAATAAAAATGCCATTATTTGGCATTTTTTTGCGTTTTAAGAGACTTTTATATAAGTCCGCATACTTAATATTATGTTAAGTTCTATAAAAAGAGGAAGATAGAAGTAGTTAATTTAATTTTATTTAGAGTTATGTATATTATTCTCTATTTAGTAAATAATATTAGTGGAGGTAATTAAAATGAGTAAGAAAAATAAAAATGATAAGACTAAGTCTAAAACTAATAATTTTGATTGCAATTGTAATTGCAACGAATTAGATAGTAATGCTTCTTGTGATTGTCATAAAGATGATTGTCATTCTTGTAAGAAGAATAATACAAGTAATTTTGAAAATAAAGGAGAATAGGGTTAACCTACTCTTCTCTTTGTTATTTTTTAGACCTGAGGCTAAAAAATACTGGATAAGACCTAGGCTTATCCAGAATAACAAATTACTTACTTAACTTATCTAATAGTGTATTATATTCCTTAGTTATTTCTTCTAATCTTTCTTTAGTTTTAGCCTCATATCTCGTAGTTATATTAGGAGTAGTATTAGACTTTCTAACTAGAGCAAAACCATCATCATATAATACTTTAACACCATCAATAGTTATATAATTATAGTTTTTATCTTTACAGTACTCCTCTACTCTACTTACTATACTATCTTTAAGAGAATCTTCTACTGGAATCTTATTTTCGTCAGTAGAATAATAGATAGGAATATTATCAAGCAGTTCATTACATTTTTTATTAGTTCTAGAAAGTAGTTCTACTAATCTTAAACCAGCATATATACCATCATCATTACCAATAAATTTGTCTCTAAAGTATAGATGGCCTGACATTTCTCCACCAAATGGATAATCACTCTCGAATGATATTTTCTTAGTATAAGAGTTTCCTGTTCTTGTTTCGATTGGTTTTATTCCAAGTCTAGTAAGTTCATCTTTTAAAGCTTTAGAACACTTTACATCAAAGAAACCTTCTTTTTTTGTTACTTTATTATAAATATCTCTCCATATAATTATCATAAACTTATCTATTGGTATATAGTGCCCATTATTATCTATTACCCCTACTCTATCACCATCTCCATCAAAGGCTATACCACAGTCAGCTTTTACTTCAAGTACCTTTTCTTTTAGTTGTTTTAGATTCTCTTCTACCGCAGGATCAGGATGGTGATTAGGGAAAGTTCCATCTGACTCATCAAATAGAGGAATATATTCTATATATTCATTACTTTTAAAGATATCATGGGCTACTATACTAGTAGTACCATTTCCACAGTCATATACTACTTTTAATTTATTATTTCCCATATCTATATGATTATGTATCATCTCTACATAATCTTTTTTAATATCTTTATATTCTATAGTTCCATTTCCTACGCTATAGTTACCATCTTGTATTATATAGTATAAATTACTTACATCTTCTCCATATATGTTATGAATACCATTATAACTCATTTTAAAGCCATTATATTCCTTTGGATTATGAGAGGCTGTTATCATTATCCCAGCATGAATATTTAATTTATCCCAACCATAATAGTACATTGGTGTTGTTACTAGTCCTAGTCTTACTACATTTACACCACCTTCAGTTAATCCCTTTATTAAGTTTTCTTCAATTATAGGGCTTGATAGTCTATTATCATATCCTACTAGCATTTTATTTTTTCCTAGACTTAATAATTTAGTAGCAAATGCTCTTCCTATATGATATGATATTTCTTCAGTAATATCTTCATTCCATATACCTCTTATGTCATATTCTCTAAACATTAATTTATTTAATTTCACTTTAATCTCTCCTTTTATATAATTCATAATTTTCTTTTAATATGTCTGTTGTTACATTTGTATATATTTGAGTAGTAGTAATACTAGAGTGACCTAACATTTCTTGGATTGTACGAAGGTCTGCTCCATTATTTAATAGATGAGTAGCAAAAGAATGCCTTAACATATGTGGAGTTATATTCTTATTAATATTTTTTTGTTTTGCTATATCTTTTATAATAAGAAAGAAACCTTGTCTACTTATCTTTTTACCATGATTATTTAAGAATATATTCTCAGTATAATAACCTTTCTTCATACTATCTCGATATTCATAGATATATTTCTTTAAGTATTCTACTGCTAGTTCTCCTACTGGGACAATTCTTTCTTTATTTCCTTTACCAAAACATTTAACATAACCATTATCTAAATCTATGTCTTTTAATTTTAATTCTACTAGTTCACTTACTCTTAATCCTGAAGAATACATAAGTTCTAGCATAGCTTTATTTCGATAATCAAAAGCATTATTTAATTCTATATCTAATAAATTATCTACTTCTTCTATTGAGAGAATATTAGGTAATTTTCTTCTTACTCTAGGCTTATCTATTTTAATACTTATATCTTCAATATGATACTTTTCACTTAGATATTTATGAAATAACTTTATAGATACTATCTTTCTAACAATACTAGTCTTTTCATAATTATCTTTATCTAAGTATGTAAGATAATCAATTATATCTTCTTCTTTAATATTTAAAGCACTATTTATATGTTTCTTTCCTTCTATATATTCTAAGTATTTATATATATCTTCTATATAAGATTCTACTGTTGTATCTATCTTCTTTAATTTAATAGCGGTTAATTCTATCTTATATTCACTTAATATATCTTTATTTTTTTTACTTAGTTTTAAATTATCTATCTTTATCATATTACCTACTCTCATATAAATTATATCATTTATTATTATTTTAGTAAACTTAATGACATTTATTTTACATTTATTTATTCACTATAAGCCTTACTATGTAAGTCTTATTAGTGTTAACTAAAGCCTTATATTAAGTCTTTAGTTAATATATCTACATATCTATTATATATAAGCAATAACTATATACAAAAAAATAGATTATTATGCATAATCTACTTATTTATATCTTTATTGGTGTCTAATTCATTTTTAATTCTATTTATAACATAAGTCTTCTCGTTAGGATATTTAGTATAAAATGTTATTAATTTTACTCCAATATCATTACATATTTTCTTGACTTTCATATCACGATCTCTTCTGTTATAATTGTTATGAGTTTGATCATTTATTTCAATTAATAGAAGTAGTTCTTGATAATCCTTACTAAATATTGCAAAATCAATATTTCTAAATAATTCACTATAATATCTATTATTATTTATTTTCTTAGTGACTGCTGCTAAATTAAGTTGTGGTACTATTTGGTATTCATCTTCTAATTCTTTTATATTTTGATAGAATTTATATTCATAATTAGTCATTAAATTTCTTTTTTGATATATTGTTTCTTCTCTGATAATTTCTTTTTTCTCATTAATTAATCCTAAAAATACTAATATTTTATATATTATTTCTCGCATATTTACTTCTACTCCACTTCTTAGTTACCCTCTAATTATATCTTTTTAAATATTATAATTATGATTTGTTAATTTAAAAGTGAATTTATAAATGCAAATATGCCTAGATTAACTGATAGTTAACAAAAAAATAATTAGATTAAATTCTAATTATTTATCACTGGTACCATTAATTAAGTTAATTATAAACATTAAAGGCCAGAATATTATTTGAAACATTAGTTTAAACATATATCCCATTAATTTAAATGGCCAAAGGAATAATTTTATTAACATTATACTACCTTCTTTCTAATAATAATTTGCACCTTTAGGAGTAGGTTTTGTTTTAATCCAATTATCAATATTTATAGATAACTCTTTTTCTTTATCTAAGTATTCTTTTTCATTAAATGGTCCATATATAATATCGTCGTGCATATTTATAATATAATAAACTACTTCTTCTTTACTATTTAAGCATTTTGTAATTGCAAAAGTATCATTGTATTTAAATTCAGTAATGCTATCATTAATAGTGTCTTTTAAAATATTATCTTCTCTTTTACCAATAGTTATTTCCTTACTGTTAACTCGCCATATTTCATAATTATTATGAAGTTTATAGTGCCAATCACCTTGTTTAGTACCTACTACAAAGGTAAATATTAGAATTATGGGTAGTATAATACATACTAAAACTCCTAATACAATGATTAATATAATTTTCTTTTTATCCATAGCCATCTCCTTACTTATAGTTTAATGTATTAATTTATAAATGTCAATTATTTTAACTTAATAAAATAAAAAGCAAGTACTCAGTCAACTCTTTCATTAATGACGAGGTTGATTTTGGAGTACCTGCTTACGAAAATAATGATACCACAAATATGTAATAATGTCAACTGCACATGTTTTCACTTAAAAGTCTTTAATTAAAAATATTTATTTACTTTAACTTATAAATAAGTTATAATATAAAAGAAGAAAGAGAGTCGATATAAATGGATAAATTAATAAAAGAAGCTTTATTAAAGGAAGAAAAAAGACAAAATGATAACATAGAACTTATTGCTAGCGAGAACTATGTATCTAAAGATATATTAGAATTACAAGGTAGTATATTTACTAATAAATATGCTGAAGGATATCCAGGTAAAAGATATTATGGCGGATGTGAAAATGTTGATATAGTTGAAAATTTAGCTATTGAATATGTATGTAAGTTATTTGGATGTAAATATGCTAATGTACAACCTCATAGTGGTAGTTCTGCAAATATGGCTGTATATAGAGCATTACTTAATCATGGTGATACTGTTATGGGAATGAATTTATCTGATGGAGGTCATTTAACTCATGGTCACCCTCTTAATTTTAGTGGTATAGATTATAATATTATTGATTATAAAGTGGATTCTGATACTGGTTATTTAGATTATGATAATATTAGAGAAATCGCTTTAAAAACAAAACCTAAAATGATAATAGCAGGAGCTAGTTCTTACTCTAGAAGTATTGATTTTAAAAAATTTAGAGAAATAGCAGACGAAGTTAATGCTTACTTATTTGTAGATATGGCTCATATTGCTGGCCTAGTAGCAGCCCATCTTCATATGAATCCCGTTGATTATGCTGACGTAGTTACTTCTACTACTCATAAGACTTTAAGAGGTCCTAGAGGAGGTATTATTCTTGCTAATAATGAAGAGATTATAAAGAAAATAAATAAGACTATTTTTCCTGGTATTCAAGGTGGACCACTTATGCATGTAGTAGCTGCTAAAGCACAATGTTTCTATGAAGCATTACAGCCATCATTTGTAACTTACCAAGAACAAGTACTTAAAAATATTAAAGCTTTATCTGATTATTTAATTAGTAAAGGTATGACTATTGTATCTGGGGGTACTGATAATCATTTAATATTATTAGATGTATATAATTCACTTGGTATTACAGGTAAAGAAGCTGAAAAAATATTAGATTCAGTACATATTACAGTTAATAAAAATACTATACCTAATGAAACACTTAGTCCTATGAAAGCAAGTGGCATTCGTATAGGAAGTCCTGCAATGACTACAAGAGGATTAAAAGAAGAAGACTTTGTTACTATTGGAGATATTATATATAATGTATTAAATAACTACAATAATGATAGAGTTTTAGATAGAGAAAAAAAAAGAGTATCAAGTTTAACTAATAAATATAAGATATATAATTAATAATGAAGAATTAATAAACAAAGACTTAAATAGTCCATTGAAGATAGTTCTTTATAGCTATCTTCATTTTATTATAAAGGAATAGTGATGTTATGGAAGAATTATTATCAATTAAATTAAGACCTAAATCTTTAAAAGATATTATTGGTCAAGAACATTTAGTAGGAGAAAATAAAGTTATATATAATTTAGTTAAGAATAAGAAATTATTCTCAATGATTTTATATGGCCATCCAGGTATTGGCAAGACAAGTATAGCTACTGCAATAGCGGAAGAACTTGGTATGAGGTATAGAAGTCTTAATGCTGTTGTAAATAATAAGAAAGATTTTGATATAGTTATTGAAGAAGCAAAATTATATGATGGTTTAATTGTAATAGTAGATGAAATTCATAGATTAAATAAAGATAAACAAGATATTCTCCTGCCATATCTTGAGTCTGGAGTTATTACATTAATTGGTATGACTACTTCTAATCCATATCATGCTATTAATCCCGCTATTCGAAGTCGTTGTCAGTTATTTGAACTTAAAGATTTAACTAGTGATGATATTAAGAAAGGTATTGATAAGGCTATAGAATCTAATTATTTAGAAGGTTTAACTATAACTGAAGAAGCAAAGAACTATTTAGCTAGTATATCCGGTACTGATTTAAGATATGCTTATAATACACTTGAAGTAGCCTACTATTCAGAAGAGGATAAGAATATTACTTTAGATACTTTAACTAAAATAAGTAATAGAACTAACAGTTTATTTGATAAAAATGCTGATGGTTATTATAATGTAATATCGGCCTTTCAAAAATCTATTCGTGGTAGTGATGTTAATGCTGCGCTTCATTATTTAGCTAGATTAATTGATGCAGAAGACTTAGATATTATTGTAAGAAGATTATCCGTTATTGTTTATGAAGATATTGGCCTTGCTAATCCAAGTATGGGTCCAAGAGTAGATGCTGCGATTAATGCTGCCTTAAGACTAGGATTACCAGAAGCTAGGATTGTATTATCAGAAATAGTAATAGAACTTGCTTTATCACCTAAAAGTAATAGTGCTAAAATGGCTATTGATAAAGCTCTTGAAGATATTCGTACTAAGAATATAGGAGATGTTCCTAATCATTTAAAGAATCCATCTAATGAATATAAGTATCCTCATAATTATAAAAATGATTATGTAAGACAACAATATTTACCTGATAACCTTCTTGGTAGTAGATATTATATTCCTAAAGATAATAAGAATGAAAGAGTATATAAAGAAATAATAAATAGATTAGATACTATGTAAAAGAAGAATCATTAATTTGATTCTTCTTTATTAAATAATTCTTTGATAATTAAATCTTTTGAATGTAGTGTATTATTTTTACTTAGTAATAGATTTTCATAGAATTTGATTAAGAAACTATCATTATATAGTATTTATTTTATAATATCATTTATTACATAATAAGCAGCATTTATTCCTGCTACTGCGGGTACCATCATCATTGAAGATACTAAATTTTTATCATTCTTCTTAGGTTCTTCGCTAGAAAATACTACTGGTACTTTTCCTTTTATTTTCTCATCTTTTACATATTTTCTAAGGCTTTTGGCTAGAGGGTCATACGAAGTATCTTTAATATCACATATTCTTACTTTACTTGGGTCTAATCTTTTACCCATTCCACATACAGTTATTAGTTTTATATTGTACTCTCTTGCCCTCTTTATCAGTAGTTTCTTTACTATTAGAGTATCACAAGCATCAACTATATAGTCATAGTGGGTTTCAAATAGTGTATCTAAATTATTTTCATCTAGTTTTATTGTTAGAGGAGTTACTTTCACATTCTTATTTATTTCTTTGATTCTCTCTTTAAAAGCCTCTACTTTTAACTTCCCTACATTACTTTCTTTGGCTATTATTTGTCTATTTATATTTGATATATCTATAGTATCATAATCTACTAGTGTTATATTCTCTATTCCACTTCTTACTAAGGACTCTACTGCATATCCACCTACTCCACCTACTCCTATTACTAGGATATGCTTCTCCTTAATTTTATTTAGACTATCTTCTCCTATTAAGGCTACTATTCTATCAAACATTATTTTATATACTTATAGGTGGATACTTTGTCTTTGATATTAGTGGTAATTACTTCTATTTCTTTTTTACTTAAGCTTGTTTTATCTACGATAAAGGCTTTGTACTTGTTTATATATAAGTAGTAGACATTATCTTTTTCTATTACTTTATATAAATCCTTATAGTTTATGTATTCTTCTTTTCCACTATCTAACATAAAATTATGTTCTTTAAATAGATACTTTATTTTTGTATTTAAGATACTATTTTTACTCTTCTCTATTCTTTTATAATTAGTATATGGTAAGATACTAGTATTTAGTTCTATTATTCCTAGTAAACTAAAGATAAATGTTATTATATCTATTACTTCTATATCCTTTAGAAAGAAATATCTTGCTATTATTACTACTATTAAAATATTTAGTATTATTCTTATGTTTCTTATTTTATCAAAGTAATAGGTATTTAAAAAATCCTTTACTAAGTCATTTGTATATATTGTATTGTTTTCTATTTTCATCATCTCATCTCCAATATTAGTATATTATATAGTAAACTATGTCTATGAGTTTAATTATTATTATAAATTATTAATGTAAGATAAAACCCACTATGTGATGTAGTCACAGGTGGGTTGTACTCTTACATTACCTCACGATAATGTTTTTCTGTTTCATAGAGGATAACTCTCCGCAGACTTTAATTCCGATGGTAGCCACCGTACACAATATATATTGTAGTATAGTGTTCACCCAAAGTCAAGTATTTTGGGTAAAAAAAAGTCCCAGCGGATCGACTCTGTAAGATAAAACCCGCGGCGTATGTCACAGGTGGGTGAACACAACAATCTAATTAGGATTCCTACTTTGAAGCAAGCATTCAACACATAAATTGTATTAGTTCCCCTATTTATATCTTTAGTCGGTTTTATACTAAAGATATCGCATCCTCTAGGTACTTTCATTATATCATAGTCTATATTATTAGTAAATAGATTTATTTGTATTTGACAATTATTTTACTTTATTCCTTCCAAGCCTGTAGTCTTGAAAGATGTTATAGAGCCTAAAATATTAGTCTCTATAACAAATTATTTATATTATAATATATAAGCGTTTATTTTTGAGACTTAGTAGGCTCAAAAATACCTCGGAATACCTTTGGGATGAAGAGGAAAAAAAGAAAGATTATTTTTTCTTTCTCTTTACTAAAGTATATTTTTTATTATCTTTAATCGTAGACTTATCAATAGTTAAACTTTCATATAGATTAGGATTATTTGCTATTTCAAACTCTGCTAGTGTAAGTGTTGATTCTATTATTTCATTAATGCTCTTAGCACCTAGTTTTCTATCATAAGCAAGTCTAGCAATTTCATTAATAACATCCTCTGATACTTGAAGATTAATATTTTTCTTACACAAAAACTCTCTATTTGTATTTAGTGAACTTAAAGTAGAGTTCTTAATTATATTAATATAATCTTCTAGAGTAAGATTATTCATTTCTATAAGTATAGGGAACTTATTTGCAAGTTCTGGTATAATTCCATAAGAATCCAAAGTACTCTCTTTATCATTAGTACTAAAACCAACAGTAGTATTTCTTAATTGTTTATCATTATTAAAGTTACCTAGTCCTACTATTAAAAGTTTATTCATACTAAAACGATATCTTTTATTATCAATATTGTTAATAGTAAATAGCCCTTCATCAATTAGACTTATTATTGCTTCTTGGTGTTCTTTACTTAATGTACTATGTCTTTCTCTGCTGTTAGTGGATATCTCTTCTAACTTATCTATTACTAATATTCCCTTTTCTGCTAGTTCTAAGTCATAATCTGTTTTTTCTATTAATTTTAGAAGTGTATTTTCTATATAACTTACACTATTTAATCTTTTAGCATTAACAATAACACAAGGTATTCCAAGAAAATCTTCTAATAACTTGAAAATAGTAGTCTTACCTACTCCCTCAGGACCATTTATTAACATATTATAATTAAAAGTCTTATCTTCATTATTATATTGTTTCCATATAGTAGATAATATTTGTTTTATTTGTTCATCTTGACCTATTATCTTACTTGTTAATTCTTTATATACATCACTAATATTCATTTCTCCATTATCAATAATATTATTTATTTCTAATTCTGGATAGTATTTGTTATAGAAGTTTATTAAATCATTATCTAAATATAGATTATATTTGTTATCCTTTTCTGTTTGTAGAACTACTGGCACTTTATCTTCACTTTCTGATAATATATATTTATGCTTCTGTTCATTTATTAAAACCTTAGTCCTTATTATCCAAGGTGAATATTTAGGATAAGTTTCAGTATATTTAGAGAGAGGGAGTCTACCTATAAAGGCATACTCTTCTCTCTTAAGTATATGTTTATACTTTTTTCCTTTCTTTGTTACGAATACTTCATTATTTTCATCATAAACTCCTATTTCACTATATAGTGGTATATAGTTTATTTTATTACCTTCTACTTTCTTCTTTAAAACTACTACCAATTCTAAATTATTCATATATCCCCCTTTATTATGTTTAGTCTCTTACTTTAATATGTGTCTCTCTAAGTTGTTTTTCAAATACTTCACCAGGACAACCCATCATAGCATCAGCACCATTAGCCCCTAGTGGAAATGCTACCATTTCTCTTATGTTTTCTTCATCTTTTAATAGCATTAGTATTCTATCGATACCAGGAGCCATTCCAGCATGAGGAGGTGCACCATATTGAAATGCTGTATATAAACTTCTAAACTTAGTCTCCACATCTTCATCAGTATAACCAGCAAGTTCAAAGGCTCTCTTCATTATTCTAATATCATGATTTCTAACAGCACCAGAAGCCATCTCATATCCATTACATACAAAGTCATATTGATATGCTACAACATTTTCAATATTATCTTCAGTAAGGGCTTCTAATCCTCCTTGTGGCATACTAAATGGATTATGACCAAAGTCCCAAGTATTCTCTTCTTCATTATATTCAAACATAGGGAAATCATTAACGATACAGAACTCAAACTTATTCTTATCAAGTAAATCTAGTTCATTACCTAATTTAATTCTAAGTAGACCCGCTAATTTATTTATTTTATTCTTAGAGTCTGCTAGTATAAATAAAACACTTCCAGCCTCTAGATTACATTTTTCTATTAATTCTTTTCTTATTTCATCAGTTAAGAACTTATCTAATGATGATTTAAAAGTCATATCTTCATTTACTTTAATATATGCAAGAGCAGGAGCTCCAACACTCTTCATATATTCTTCCATAGACTTATACCAAGAGTTTGATTTCTCAATATTCTTAACAGTAATACCTCTAATTAAAGATGTTTTAAATGGTTCAAATGAACTCTTACTTAATATATCAGTTAAGTCTTCAATTACTAATGGATTTCTTAAATCTGGTTTATCTGAACCATACTTAAGCATTGCCTCTTTAAATGGTATTCTTCTAAATGGTCTAGGAGACACTTCTTTATCACTAAAATGAGTAAATATGTCGTAGAAGATTCTCTCTCCTACTGCATAAACATCTTCATCCTCTACAAAAGACATCTCTAAGTCTAATTGATAGAACTCACCATATAGTCTATCACTTCTAGGGTCTTCATCTCTAAAACATGGAGCTATTTGGAAATATCTATTAAAGCCTGAACACATAAGTAATTGCTTAAATATTTGAGGGGCTTGTGGTAAGGCATAAAACTTTCCTTTGTACTTTCTTGATGGTACAATAAAGTCTCTTGCTCCCTCTGGAGATGATGCTGTTATAATTGGTGTTTGAATTTCTGTAAAGTTCATCTCTTTCATTATTTTTCTCATATAATCTAATACTTCTGTTCTAAATAGTATTCTATCATGTACTTTAGGATTTCTTAAGTCTAGATATCTATATTTTAATCTAGTATCTTCAAAAGCTTCAGTACTTCTATTTATTTCAAATGGTAATACATTTTGGGCTTCTCCTAGTACTTCAAAAGAAGATATTAATACTTCTACTTCTCCTGTTTTCATATTAGGATTAGTCATACCTTCTGCTCTATGTCTTACTACTCCAGTTACAGTCATTGTACTTTCTCTAGTTATATCTTTAAAACTATCGATATCTTCACTTATTAACTGAATTACTCCTGTTTCATCTCTTAGAGTCATAAATACTAGACTACCTAGATTTCTTTTTTGTTCTAACCAGCCTGCTACTCTTATTTCTTCACCGATATTTTTAGTGGATACTTCACCACAATAAATTGTTCTATATTTATTTTTCATATACATCTTCCTTTCTTATAATATAAAAACACATTAATTATATAAGGACGAATATTATATATCCGCGGTGCCACCTTATTTCACTAATGTGCTCTTTATTAGTTTTTATCGGAACTACCCGTTTTCTACTTATTTATATCTACTATCTGTCACTAATAGTAATAGAAAATCTATATTTATTATATAATTATTATTTAGTATTGTCAATTATTTTTTTATATTTTATTCACTTTAAGTCTAGGTCTTAAAGTGTTGTTATTAGCCTTAGGTATAATAACAATATATCAGCCATAACTATTATATATAAATATAGGATATATACTTTAATATGTTTAATAGTTATCTTTTTCTAATTAATATTTTTTGTTCTTGTTTTTCTTTAACACTTTTATAATAAGTATCATACAATTTATTAATTGTTTCTTGGTCTCTTTTTTCTTTAATACTTCTATTATGGAAAGTATCATATAATTTATCTAATATTTCTTCTTCAGAATAATTATTTTTTTTATCTATTAAATCTAATAAGTTTATTGTAAAATCATACTTTTCATCGTATATACCTTCTTCTTCAGGGAAACCTAGTTTATCTATAGTAAAGGCCTCTGCATAATTTGCCCTATTAATAATGAGTGTTCCTCTAAATAATTTTTTAAAACTTTCTCTATTATAAAGAGCATTTATCTCTTTATAATTATTAAATATTATAATAGTTTCCTCTTTTTCATAATCACTTATACTTATTATTTCTTCTATATTACTATTTATTTGATAATATTTTATAGCATTATAATGTACTTGAAAATAACTTATATTTAGTTTTTGTAATGTCGATGGTAAGTTTATATTATTAATTCCATATAGTAGCATTGGCATAGATGGTTTTGTCTTTATATAGTCTATAAAAGAAAGTCCCCTTCTATAGTATGATTTCTTTTTAGTTATTTCTTTTATTCCTTCATATAAAGTACTTTTAAATGCCTTATTATTGCGATAGTAATCTCTTATTAACTTTGGTGATAATTCATTTTTATGCCTTACTCCTTTAGAATATTCACCCATAAGTAAATAATGTAATATAAATGTATTGTGTATTTCTTTGACAATTTCTTCAGTATATTCAAACTTATCATTATTTGAATCTATATAATTTTCATATATTAATCTAGACACAGTAACTAAAGGTACTTTTTTATTCCATTTAAATAAGTCATCATAAAAATACACTTTATGGCAATCGCATAGTCTTATTTTAAAGTTATTTATATAATTTATTAGTTTATCTGGCTTATCCATAGATAATATTAATCCTATACATAATGAATTATCCATTATTTGTTTTATATTAAAAGATCCATTTCCATTAATAATAATTTGATACCCTCGTATATCTGTAGTTTTTACATAAGTAGCAACTGTAATTATTGTATCTTTAAATATTCTTATTAATTTTTCATAATCATTGATAATAAAATCATATTCTTTAAAATATTCTTTATATCTAGATAATATTCTTTTATCTTTATCTCTAACTATATTATCTATCTTATTTGATATAATATTTCCAAAATATTCTATTTCTTCTTTATATGAATACCCATTTATCAATTTTTCTCCATTATTTATATAATCTTCTTCAATAGTATTAAACTTTAATACTAATAGTTTATTTAAGAATATGGTATCTTTTTCTTTATATAATTTATCTATAGCCATATATTTATTAATTAAATTATTTATTATTCTTAATTTCCTATTTCTTTCAATGTTACTATTTAATAAAATATTATATTCTTCCTTTATCTTATCTAGTAAATCCTTATTATTGTATAGATAATTTTCAAGTAATATTTCTATACTACATATATCTGATAATGATATATCTTTTTTATATTCTATATTTAATTTTAATGCTTTAGTAAATCTATAGTCTCTATCATATATACTAGATAGATAGTCTTTTTCATTATCTACTTTAGGTATGTTATTACTACTAAAACTATAATAATAATTTAATTCTTTTTCTATACCTGATATATTATTTTGACATATTAATATCTTACCTTTTAAATTAGATATTTCACTTTCTATTATACTTCTTTTACTATGAAATAATATTTTTCTTTTTAATATATTATCTAATACTTTTATTTTTATAAATGATTTATCTTTATATTCTGATAATATACTTTTATAATAATTTAGTTTATTAATTATTATATTTAGATTTATATTATTTCTATCTTCACTTTGATTTAATATATCACTTATATTATGTAATTCTATTGTTAATTTAGATATTATATTTACATATATATTTAAATCTATATTATCTAACTTTAAATCTATACTAGATTTACATCTATTAGATAATATTTCTTTATATTTGTTATTGTATTCACTAGATAATATTAGATTATCTTCAGTATTATAAAAATCATTACTTGGAGGAATAATATTATAATCTAATAATGATAAATATAGTTCAGTTACATTATTATTTTCTTTTTTAAATAATCTTTTTAAAAAGTTCATATTGTTTTCCTCCTATGGATAGATATTATATATTAAATACGAATGTTTGTCAATTACTATGGTGTGTAGATAGTGTAAAAATATATTGATTTTTTAATTATTATACTCTTTAATACACATAAAAAGTGCCTCTGAATAGAGGCATATATATTAATTAAATAATATTCTTTCACTTTTATACATTTTATTTATAAATATTAATAATAATATTATATATATTATTGAAGATATAATAGTTATTAATATATTACTAATGTTTATTGTTCCTGTTAGTATATTATCTACCATTATAGTGTGATTTATTATTGGTATAAATGATAATCCATTTGTTATATTTATATTTAATATTTCTAAAAACATTGGTACACAGGTTATTAAACTTATTGGTGTTAAACTACTTTGGGCTTCTTTAAATGTTTTTGTAAAACTTGCTATTGTTATACATACTCCTGATATAAAGAAAGTATATGTAAGTAATATTATACTTGTTAATGCTATTGTTTTTATATTAATATTAAATATTACATTTTCATATATAGAGAAATTATTTTTTACATAGTATAATGATATTATTGATAATATAATTCCTATTATCTTTGTTATTAATCCTGATATAGATATGGCTAAGTATTTTCCTAATACTAAGTCTTTTCTTTTTATAGGGAATGTTAATATTGTCTCTAATGTTCCTCTTTCTTTTTCTCCTGCTGTTGTATCAGTAGAAGTATATATACTACTTAGTGTTATTGACATTATAGTAAATGTTATAGCCATTAGTATTATTTGATTTCCAAATATACTCTCTCCTTTTATTTCATTAACATTATAACTTATATTATTATATACTTTATTTATATCTATATTGTTATTTACTAAATAACTCTGTCCTAAATAATTGTTATAATTTTCTAAATAACTCATTATATAAGTAGTTATTATACTACCATCTTCACTTTGAGTATTAGTATAAATATTATAGTTATTTTCTTCTTTTATTATATATGCTATTATTTTGTTATTTTTATAGGCTTTTTCTAACTCTGTTTTATCATTATATTTTATATATTTAATTTCTTTATTTGATAGTTCTTTTTCTTCTTCAGATAAATTATAGTTTACTCCTACTTCGTATGTTTTTTCTTTTGTATTTACAGTTAATTCTTCATAGACATAACTCATTAATATTACAAATATTGGTATAAATAACGGTGTTATTGCCATCATCAATAAAGATTTTTTATCTCTTATTATTAGTTTTAATTCTTTTTTTAGTGTTACTATTACATTATTCATTAGTAGGACCTCCTGTTAAAACAAAGAAGGCTTCTCTTAAAGTATTAGTCTTTGTTTTCTTTTTTATTTCTTCTGGTGTATCTATTATTACTATTCTTCCTTTATTTATAAATACTACCCTATCACATATTGTATCGGCTTCTTCCATATAGTGAGTTGAATATAGAATACTTTTATTTTTCTCTTTTTCTTTTTTGATAGTATCTAATATTACTTTACTTGATATTATATCTAGTCCGCTAGTGGGCTCATCTAGTATATAATATTTTGGATTATGCATAAGACATCTTGCTATACTTACTCTTTGCGTTTGACCAGTTGATAGTGAGCCTATCTTTTGATAAAGAAAGGAAGATAAATCAAATGTTTCTGTTAGATATTTTATTTGTTCTTCTATTTCCTTTTTATTCATTTGGTAATATTCTCCACACATTGTAAGTAATTCTTTAGCACTTAAATCTTTATATAATTTTGTATTTCCTGTTAGAAAGGCCATTCTTCTTTTTATTTCTATTTCATTTTTCTTATAATTTAAGTTATCTATAGTTACTTTTCCACTAGTCGGAGACATTATTCCTGCTATTATCCTAAGTAAAGTAGTTTTACCTGCTCCATTTGGCCCTAGTATTCCTAGTATTTCTCCTTCTTTTAATTCTAGAGTTATATCTTTATTTGCATAAAACTCTTCTTTTTTCTTACTTTTATTTAGTTTCGTAAACTTTTTTGTTACTTTTTCTACTTTTATCATAGTATCCTCCTAGTTAATTATATAATATATTTATTTTTATAACAAGATTATATTTAAAAACTGTAGATTTTTTTCTAAAATATTATTTAAAAAGTAGATAATCTACTTTACTAACTTTTTATTGTTAGATAGATTATCTACTGCTTTATATAACATTATTGGTAAATTACTTATTGCTTTATCTACATTCGTATAGAAAGATGTTTCTAGTTCTTTAACATTAAGTCCTTTATTATCTAAATCAGTTATTGTCTTTTTAGTATCTCTTATTCCTCTTATTATATTTCTTGCTTCCTCATATAATTTTGAACTATTGTCTATCATATTTTTATATTTTTGAGTATCTTCTTCACCACTTAAAATACTATATAAATAATTTATATTATCAAATACATTTCTCTTATCCGCAGGTGAATAACTATTTGAGTTCATATAGTATATAAAAATACGCATTAAGTATCCTTCACGGTCTCCTCTTTTACCAATCTCTACAGGATCTTCTCTATAGAAACCATTTAATTTATCAATATGTCTTCTATAACTTGAAAAGAAGTTTAATATTTCATTTGTATTTCCATATTTAAATAATGTTTTATAATATTTTGCTTTATCTTTATATTTACTTAAAAGAGTATTTAATAACATTGTCTCGATAGTAGATTTATCTTCTGGTTTTACTCCTATACTTGTTGTTAGTTCGTGTAATGCTGCTAATGTTTCATCACTTTCTCTTATAAAGCCTAATGACATATAATCTATTAATATATCATTAGTCATTTTTTTCATTTCTTTTACTTTTTCTGTTTCTTGGTTTATCATTATTATCCTCTCCTTCGTTCATATATTATAATAAACTATACTATTATTGTCAATTACTTTTTTAATGTTCTTATCTCTTTAATTTTCTTTTAATTTTACTACTTTCTATTTCTTTTTCTGTCTTTATTCTATTTTCTACTCTATACTTTAACTTATATAATGATATTATATTATCTAGTAAAGTAGTCATTACTTCTTCTATTTCATTTTGATAATTTATATTGTTATTTAATATCTTTATTAGATTTTCTTTTTCTAATGTATTACCATTTTCTTCTATAAAGCGTGATAACTCTTGTATTAATTCTAAATATAACTTAATATTTTTATTCTTTGCTTCACTATAATTGTTATCCATTATATTTTTATATGTATTTATAATTTCTTTTATGATATCTGTTTTTATTACTTCAGCATTTACTTCTAATAATATAGTATTTAACTTTTCTCTTATTCCATATACAAAATCTTCTTCTTTATTATATGGCTTTTCTAAGATAGGTACTTCTATATTTAAAACATTTATACTACTACAATATTTATCTAATTTATTTTTCTCTTTTACAAACATATTTAATAATATATTTCTATAATATTCTTCTTTTTCATTTAGTAAAAATGGTAATATTTTATCATTTAATAGACTTATATCTATATATAATTCATTAGTATCTTCTATTTCTTTTCCATTTAGTTTATCTATACAAATATTTATTATATTTAGTATTTTCTCTATTTCTTTATCATTACTATTTTTTATCTTTGTTAATATTTGCTCTAATCTTATCTGTAATTGTAATTCTAGTGATTCTCTTCTATCTAATACTAATTCTTTATTTATATTTAGTTTATCTAAAGATTTATTATAATCTTCTATTAAATTATCTATATAGTTATATACTATTTCTTTATTACCTAAATAAATTTTTATCTCTTTTTCTAATTCGTCTAATAATATATCTATTTTAGTTTTCTCTTTAATAGTTGTATCCTCTTTTATTTCTTCTTGCTCTTTTATGCTTTGAAATATTTCTTTTGACATATAATTATCTAAGTACCACTTTAATTCACTCTTATTAAAGTTTATGTTTTCCTTTCGTGGTGAATCAAATCTCATACCACTAGGTAAGCCTATTGTACTTATCATTCTTTTATTTTCTCTATCTACTATCCACATTATTTTTTGTACTTTAATCCATACATAATCTCCAGTTTTATATGTATATTTAAACTTTATATTGGATTCTTCTTCATTTAATGTTACTTTTAATCTAATATACTTCTCACACTTATAGATATACTCATCATATTTTACTAGATTTATTTTATTCTTATTTATACTATTATCATTGTATGTAAAATGTCTTCCTGTCTTTTTTAATTTATTCTTTTTGTATAATTCTTCTAGTTTACTTTGCATTATTATCTCATCTGCGATAGATAATGGAGATTCTCCATATTCAGCAAACTCTATACCATAAGCTTTTATGACCTTATATTTACTTTTAATTATTTTTTCTATATCTTCAGTAAGTGGAAGAACTGGAAGAATTGCTGGTTCATATGAACTAGCATATTTGCAAAAACCTTCGTAGCCCACAGGGTCAGATATAAATGTATAAACAGTTGCATTTAAAATTCCAGTATGCTTAATCCAAAACATATTCTTATCATAGAGATTTCGACAATTTCCAGTTAATTTGGCGGCGTCACTTAAAGTAAATCTATCAGTATATTTTTCTATTGATTTCGATTTTATCCCAAAAGGATAATGATTCCAATCTTCTTCTCCTAATAATGTTAACTTCTCATTCATTTTACTACCTTCTTTTCCTTAGTTTGTATTTTTCTATTATTAATGTGCTATTAAACATTATACCACTTCATAAATGTATTATTTATGATATCATAAACGGCCTTTAAAAGCAATGGAAAAAGTAGATTAAATGGTAAAATAACGATTGACAACAAAAGAGACTTATGATAAGATTAATACAGAAATCAGCGGCCCTAGGTGACCTTTTCACTACGGCTGCTGATTTTCTTATACATAAATAAAGAAAGAGTAAATAATATTATAATTACTACTCTACTCCATCTATACAATTATCATATATCCATTTCTTTATATTTGTATAATCATTAGTTTCATAAAAATCTATTAATATAGTAAAATATTCACCTATTTTTTCTACTGGTACTGCTAGTATACCTAGACCATTTCTTATCATTTCTTTATTTGCTATTAAATTAGCAACTCTCTTATTACCATCTAAAAACATTTGGCTTCTCTGTATCCATAGAAATAATGTTATACTTCTATCTAAACTATTTTCTATTTTCATTATATCGTTTAATTCTTCGTCATAATTACATTCACTTGGTAATTTAGGTCTATATGAAGTTCCAGTTATTCCAACACCTCTATCCCTAAACTCTCCTAGTGGCTCTATATTTTGTCCTTTGCATATCTCGAAATGTATCTTTTTTATATAATCTATTGTTAACTCTTCATCTATTGTACTTAAAATATATTCCCAAGCGTCTTTTAGTCCTTTTAATTTAAGCATATCATCTATTGATATTTTTCCTGTATTTACATTATTTACAAATGCTACAGTATCAGCAAAAGTTACTGCTATTCCCTCTAAATTAGCACTTTTATATAAATTATCTATTAATTTCCTCTTTGCAAAAAAGATATTATCTTCTTTAGTCATATTATATTTTCTATCCATAAATAACACTTCCATTCCCAAAATTATTATATCATAGTTTACTTATGTTTTTCAATATAATTTCTGCCAAATACATAAGTTTAGAGACAATTAAGGCTCTAAACTTTTTTCTAATGACCTTAGGCAATAGCGGCCATCGTAGTTATTTAATTCTTTTTTACCTGGAACTGTTATTAACATAGCACATCACTCCTTAAAAGTATTATTTATGATACCACAAAAGACTTTTAAAAGCAATAAAATAGAATAAAAATGTTAAATAACAATTGACAACAAAAGAAACTTATGATAAGATTAATACAGAAATCAGTGGTCGCGGTGACTTTTCACTACGGCTGCTGATTTTTTAATTCTTTCATACATTTTAAAACCATACTTAGATTTCACTCCTATTTTTTCAACCCATATTAATCTTTTGAATGTATAATTTAACTGGTTTTCTATTTCCTTTTCATTAAAAATGTCATTGGTAATATTTACTATAAAATTAACCGCTTGTCCTTGTGCTTTTTCAAGGTTATGATAAATTAATTGTGAACTTCTTCCAATAGTATGTTTATAATCGAAATATTCTCTTCCAATTTTGTAGTCAGCAGTTTTAAAACCATCTGGTTTATTAAATCTTGGAAATAATTCTATTTTCTTTTTAGTCTGTTTTGAAAGCCATTTTGCAAAATCTACTTCACCAGTTTTGTAATCAATTACTATGTTATAATTATCTGTCAAATATGTAATTCCTTTGTACTTAAATATATCATTTGGCTGATGGATTACAAGTATACTTCGTTCATTATTTGATTTCAGCCATTTATTTGTTATATCTTTATATAACTTATTACTTACTTTTGGTTTTTCTGATAATTTTATAGTCATTTTTTACTCTTCACCCCCACTTGGATTTTATATGATATCTACTATACAACAGTCAAAAGATTCTGTCAATAGTTTAATAAAAAAGAGTAAATAATATTATAATTACTACTCTACTCCATCTATACAATTATCATATATCAACTTTTTGCATTAATATAATATAAAAATCAATTAATATTTTATTTACATTCACTATTTAGTTTTCTTATTCTTTTCATATAACCACTTTTCTCAAACTTTTTTTTACATTCTCTACTAACACTTTGATAATCTTTTTCAGTATGCCAACTTTCATTTGTTAATTCTTCATTTACTGCATTTAAATGTTGTAAATGGCCATTATAAAGTTTCTTTAATGACTTAGTATTTATTTTTTCTCTTATATACTTTAAAGTATATAGAAAATATTTTCCATTTTCTGTAAAGAAATCTCTTTCCATTTCATCTGATTCATAATAATCATAACCAAATGATTTAGGTTTTTCTGGCTCAAAATCTTCATCACAATAAAATGTTCTTTGTTCTTCCCAAATAACAAATATTTTCTTTTCTGCTATTAATCTTTCTATTTCTTCAATAGTATAATAATGTTCATCATCAATTTCAAAGTCTTTAGTATAAAGGATTCTTAGATTTATTCCTGTTTCATCATCCCAATAACCAACATCTTCTAGTTCTGCATTTGTTGGGAAAAATAGCTCCATTGTAGTCAAAATAGTATCATCACCTACATACTCTATATTATTTGCCTTTCCTATAATTTTATAATAGTCCTCTTCATCCCATTCAATAAATGCAATTTCTTCCAACATATCATAGAACTCTTTATCTGTTATACTTCTTCTATTATCAATTACATTTTTACAATCTTCTGCTCCTTTTAATAGTTCTTCAAACTCTTTTTTTATTCTAGTAAAATCCACTTTTTTTCCTTCTCTATAATTGTTAGCCAAATCTTCTAATTCCCCAAATAATTCTCTTTTAAGTAAATCAATATACATAAATAAAACCTCCTAATTTGATTTATGTATATTATAGCACCTTAACTTCAATATTACAACCCTATCTTTATTTTCAAAATAATTTACAAATATATATGACTATGCTATAATATTTAACTATCAGGAGGAATAATATGAAATTAAAAGAATTAAAAGAAAATGAGCCATTAAATATAATAGAAGTATCAAAACAATACCATTATCCATCTTTTATTGCTAGAGGACCAAAAGACTCTGATACTTTTGAAGAAAAGAGAATTAAAATGAAAGTATTTACTGACGGTGAAATAGAAAAACAAACTGAAGAAACTTCTCAAAATATCAATGAATTTTATATTGGAAAAAGGAAATACAACTATGATGTAGATGTTTTAAAGACCAAGAATTTATACTTTAAAAATCATAGTTATGTTATCACTTATTTGATAGCAGCAGAACATATGACTATTGGAAATATAACAGGATGGTTTGATATTGTTAAAGAGGTATCAGTATACCTAGAAAATATAAAAGACAAAAAACAATTAAAAGAGGCAAAAAGAGTTATTAAAGAAATTAATAATTTAAATAGTCATACTGATTATTCATCACTATTTGGAATGATATTATCACAACCTACAAAATCCGAAAGATTTGAAACAGAAGAAATATCAAAAAATGTATATACTTTAAAAAGAACAAAATAAATAACACATAAGTTTAGAGACAATTAAGGCTCTAAACTTTTTTCTAATGACCTTAGGCATTAGAAAACCTCTAGTGACTTTAAGGCACAAGAGGAAAAAGAAAAAGTAGACTAATCTACTTTTCTAATAATATAGTTACAGGACCATCATTTATTAATGATACTTTCATATCAGCACCAAATATACCAGTACCTACTTCTATACCCTTTTCTCTTAATTTATTATTAAACTCATCATATAATAATGTAGCTTTATCTCCTCCTAGTGCCTTTATATAAGATGGTCTTCTCCCCTTAGAAGCATCTCCATATAAAGTAAACTGACTAATAGATAAAATATTTCCCTTTATATCTAATAAACTCTTATTCATAACATCATTTTCATCCTCAAATATTCTTAAGTTAATAACCTTATCTACCATCCAATCTATCTCTTTAGAACTATCCCCTTCCGTAAAACCTACTAGTAACATTAAACCTTTATCAGATTTACCTACTATCTTATTATCTACTTCAACACTAGAATTAATAACTCTTTGTACTACTACTCTCATTATATTACCTCTCTTTCTACTTTCTGAACAAACTTTAGATTTAATAAGTCATTCATAAACTTTTCTAATATACTTTTATTTCCTACTATTACAGTCATTCTATATACTTTATATTCACTTTTATTAATAGTAGATATACTATCTATTACTATGTTATTAGCAGAAGCCTTAGTTATTATATCCAATAAATTATCATATGTATTAGTATATACTAAGATATCAGAAGGATATTTTTTATCTTTATTTTCATTCCATTTAACATTTATTAATCTTTCATCTGTATCCAATATATTATGACAATTTATTCTATGTACTGTTATTCCTGAACCTCTTGTTATATATCCTATTATATTATCTCCTGGAAGAGGTTTACAACAACTACTTAAACTTGTTTTAATATCCGTTATTCCTTCTACTAGAATACTATTACCATCATTTGATTCTTTATAGTAGTTAGTTTCATTTATCTTAGTCGCTATATCCTTTTTCTCTTCTGGTGGTTTATTTACTATCTTTATTATATTATTAGGAGTATATTTTCCTGTACCAATAGTAGCATAAATATCATCTATATCTTTTAATTTTAATTCATTAAGTATTAGTTCTATATTTTTATTTGATAAGAATTCATTTATTCCTATATCTTCTTTTCTTAATTCTTTTTCTAATAGGTCCATTCCCTTTTCAATATTTTCATCTTTTTCTAATTTACTATGATAACTTTTAATTTTATTTTTAGCCCCACTTGTTACAACAAAGTTAAGCCAATCTTTACTAGGTCTAGCACTACTATTTGTGTTAACCTTTATAATATCTCCTGTTTTTAATTTATAGTCTAGTGTTACAATATTATCATTTACAATGGCTCCGACTATATGATCTCCAACCTCACTATGTACTTTATAAGCAAAGTCAACAGGAGTTGAATCTTTTGGTAGTTCTATGACATCTCCTTTTGGTGTATATACATAGATAACATCATTAGTTAAAATATCTTTCTTTACTGAAGAAATAAATTCTTCTGGATTATTTGATTCTTCATTTAATTCAATGATATTTCTGAATATCTGAAGTTTTTGCTCTATTGCGTCTTTAGCGGACTTCTCTCCATCTTTATGTTCTTTATATGACCAGTGTGAGGCTATTCCATATTCTGCTATTTTATCCATCTCATATGTTCTTATTTGGATTTCAAAAAGATTACCATCTAAACCAAATACTGTTGTATGTAAAGACTGATATAAGTTTGTTTTAGGCATTGCTATATAGTCTTTAAATCTCTTCGGTACTGGCTTGTATTTGGAGTGAATTAATCCTAAGGCTAAGTAACAATCTTGCTCAGTATCTACAAATACTCTAAGAGCTAATATATCATAAATATCATCAAATCTTTTTCCTTTAGCCATTTTATTATATATACTATAAATACTTTTACTTCTTCCTTTTATTTCATGAGGTATATTATGTTCATTTAGTAGAGTTGATACTTCACTTATCATTTTACTTACTGCTTCATCACGAAGTGTTTTCTTTTGATTTAATTTTTCTACTATATCAAAATATGCATCAGGCTTTAGATATCTTAATGATAAGTCTTCTAGTTCACTTTTTATTTTATATATTCCTAGTCTATGGGCTACTGGTGTTAATATTTCTAGAGTCTCTCTTGCTTTTTTCTTTTGTTTTTCTACAGACAAGACATTTATCGTTCGCATATTATGAAGACGGTCTGCTAGTTTAATAATTATTACTCTCGGGTCTTCAGATAAGCCTACTAGTATTTTTCTTTGATTAGCGGCACTTGCCTCACTATCTGATGTAAAGTTTAGTTTATTTATCTTTGTTACTCCATCTACTAATAAGGCTACTTCTTTTCCAAATAGTTTCTCTATTTCTTCTTTAGTTGCATCAGAGTCTTCAATTGTATCGTGAAGAAGAGCCGCTGCCATACATGGTGCGTCAGCAGATATATCAGTTAATATTAGAGCAACATTTAATGGGTGTAAGATATAATCATCTCCTGATATCCTCTTTTGCCCGAAATGTTTTTTTTCTGCATACTGATAAACCCTCTTAATTAAGTCTATATCTTCAGCATTATCATTATATTTTTTAAATCTTTCTATTAAGTCCTCTATTGTTAGGTTTATTGTTTTTGTACTCATCTTTCTTCACCTACCTTATTAAATAGACCTACAAGGAAGTCCTTGCAGGCCTACTTTTAACAATTTATTCCTTTTATTTGCATTTCTTCTTTTTCTTCTTTTTTAGTTTCCTTACTTTTAGGTTTACTTAATCTTCTTCCTTCTAATATTAACCAAAGACTATTTGATATATAGATAGAAGAGAATACTCCTGCTATAAAACCTACTAGTAAGGCTATATTAAAGTTTAGTATTTCATTTGAGCCTAAAACTATTAAACATATTATAGGTACTATTGTAGTAGCAGTAGTCATTAATGACCTAAAGAATGTTAATCTTACAGAATCATTTACTAGTTCTGGTAAGTCTTCTTTTTTAGTTACATTTCTTTCTTTATAGTTTCTTCTTACCATATCAAATGTAACTATTGTATCATTAATTGAATATCCTATTATTGTTAAAATAGCAGCTATAAAGACAGAATCTATTTGAAGTTTAAATATTCCAAAGAAAATTATAGTTACTAATACATCGTGAACTAAGGCTATTATTCCACTTATTGCATAGTTAAATCTAAATCTAAAACTTACATAGATTATTATTCCAATTAAAGATATTAGTACTGCCATTATAGCATTTTTTATTAATTGTTTTTTTACTAAGTCAGATACAACATAGATATTTGAAGATACTTTATATTCTTCCTCTAATTTATTTGATAGACTCTCTATTTCTTCTTTTGTTAGTTTTTCATTTATTACAATAGTCGTAGAATCTTTTGTTTTATCTAATTTATTTATTGTGTATCCATCTAAGTTAATATCCTCTATTGTATTAACTGTTATTGAAGTTCCTCCTGTAAAATCTACTGCAAAGTTAAACTTAGTTACTATAGAGTATGCAAAACCTCCTAGTATAAGAATTAGTATTACAGGTAATATTATCTTTCTTGATTTTACAAAATCTAATTTCTTAAATGGTATTCTTACCTCTTTAGCAAGTATTATTTTTTTCTTTGATAGTCCTATGAATAGATTTACCTTATCATCAAATACTCCTGACTTAGCAAAGAAATAAATTACTGCTTTAGATATGAATACTAATACTATTATAGTTAATAGAATATTTATTATTAACATAGTTGCAAAACCTTTTACACTTGATTGTCCAAGTATAAATAGTATTATAGCCACTATTATAGTTGTAATGTTAGCGTCTAAGATACTTGATAGAGATTCTTTATTTCCTATCTCTACGGCTTCTTTTAATGGCTTACCTATTTTTAATTGGTCTTTTATTCTTTCAAAACTTATTACAGAAGCATCTACTGCCATTCCTATTCCAAGTAGCATAGCGGCAATTCCAGGAAGAGTTAGTGTTCCCTCTATCAAATAGAATACTAAGAATGATAGCATTGTATATAGTACTAATGATGTTCCTGCTATTAAACCACTAAAATGATACATTAGAATCATTATAAGAAGTACTAAGATTACTCCTATTACACCTGCTACTAAAGTTTTATTTAAGGCTGCCTCTCCATAGGTTGCTTCAACCGTACGAGAAGATATTTCATTTAATTTAGTTGGAAGTGAGCCTGAGTTTATTAATTCTACAAGTGATGTTGCTTCCTCCGTAGTAAAGTTACCTTGAATTATTACATCACTAGCAAAGGCTCTATCTACTCTAGCAGCGGACAAACATCTCGATGTTGAAAGGGAGCCACAATTATCTTTTTCTTTCGTAAAAGAGTCTGTATTTTCATCAAAGTCTAACCATATTACTATTAAGTTATTATTCATATCTTTTACTTTATTTGTTACATTATAGAACTTATCAGTATCTTTAATAGATAGACTGACAGCGGGATGTCCATACTGATCAGTAGTTTCTTTAGCCTCTCCTCCTAATACATCTGCTGTCATAAGAAGATTATCATTATAGTCTCTAAATGATAGTACGGCTGTTGAAGATATTATTTCTCTTGCTTCCTCTTTATTCTTAATACCTGCTAAGGCTATTCTTATTTTATTATTATCTTCTATTGAGATTTCTGGCTCATTTACTCCTAAGATGTCTACTCTCTTTAAGATTGCTTTATAAGTATTATAGACCATATCTGATGTTAATTTTTCTTGGTCTAATGGCTCTATTTCATATAATACTTCAAAGCCTCCTTGTAAATCTAAACCATAGTTTATATTTTTAAATATTGGAATACATAGATAAGCACTACCTAGTAATACTATTATGGTTACCAGTAGGCCTAATATAACCTTCTTTGTACCCTTTTGTTCTTTTATTTGCTTTTTCTTTTTCATAATGTTATCCTTCTTTCTATTTTTGTATAGATATTCTTCTATCAGTATTTTTAATACTCTCTTTTAAGTATTTATCTACTTTTTCAATATCTACATTTATTATATCATTTACCATTTCTGATATTGATAGATTCTTAGTCTTTATCCATTTATTTATTTTTAGATAATTCCATATATCAATTATTTTTATATAACTATAGTTATTCTTTATTAGTCTTAGTTTTACATTGAATGCTCCTCTTAGACTATTAAATAATTCTTCTTCGCTTTTGTACTCCATCAAACCACCATAATTATTGTATCACATTATTTATAAAAGTAAAAGCAAAAACAACCAATTTATGGCTGTTTCTCAAATTCTTTATCATTTTTTTTAAATAATAATTCTATATCAATATCTAAAGCATCTGCGATATTGCTTACTGCATCAAGCGAGAAATTCTTTTTGCTATTAGGGGCTTCTATCCTCCTGATAAATTCATGCGAGTATTCTGTCCTCTCTGCTAATTCTGCTTGTGTTATTTTTCTACTTTTGCGATAATACTTAATATTTTTCGCTACTACTTCATAAATATCATAATGTTTATCTTTCCTTTTTCTCATGAGATATCACCTTTAATCTTATTTTCTCACAAAAATGAACTTTTTTATGTAAACTATTTGGTTACATTTTTAGATAAAGTGATTATTTAGGCTACATTTTGGTAATTATTTCGTATTTTTTTCAATGTTTTCTTTTCACTACGAGATACTTCTACCTGATTCATACCTAATAAACTTGCTACTTCACTCTGAGTTTTATCTTCATAATATCTTAAATAAATTAGTTCTTTGTAAGGACTTTCTAATTTATTTATTTCTTCATTTAACATTAGATAATCTATGTTATAGTAGTCTTTTTTATCACTTACTGTTTCTAATAGTGATAAATCTTTTCCATCATTATATATTACTTTTTCTAAACTATCTACTCTATTCATTGAAGTTAATACTTTTGTTAATTCTTTTTCGTCTATTTCTAAAAATAGTGATAATTCAGTTATTGATGGTTCTTTCATTAATCTTTGACTTAATATATTTTTGGCAGTATTTATTTTTTTATATAGTGATATATATTCTTTTGATACCTTTATATTTCTTTCAGCATTTATATAACTATATATTTCACCATATATGTATTTATAAGCATAAGTAGAAAACTTGGTATTTTTATTTTCTTTATAGTTATTGTAGGCTTTTATTACTCCTATTACTCCTACTTGATACAAATCTTCAGTGCTATATCCTTTAAAATATTTATTTATTATCATATATATTAATGAACTATTTAATTTTATTATTTCTTCATATTTATTCATTAAATCATCCTTTCAAATAATTTGAAGGCATCATACTCTCTATTTATTTTGGGGATATCTTTTAATAGTTTACTTGATACACTGAACTTATCGCAGATTATAAACTTATTATTTTCTTCTTCATATTGTTTATATATTTTGTTTAGATATTTGATACTATAGTTATCTATTGAATACATATCATCAATATTTAAAACGATGTATTTAAAGTCTTTATCTATTATTCCTCTTATGGTGTTTTTATTTAAATCTCCTTTTAATCTGATGAAAAGTATTCCTTTTCTAAATTCCATATTTGTCTTTAACAATATATTCACCTTCCTTTTATAATTTAACATATTTTATTATTTTGTTATATACTTTCGACAAAACTAGATAATTATTTCAAACGACATTTTTTGATATATGAAAAGCCTATTTTAGTCTTTTCATATTACCTCTAGCCTGTAGTCTAGAGGTAAACATTTTTCTTCTTTATATTCACAGTGAATGCTTTCTAACTTAGATATATCAAAATAAATAGAAAGTACTATCGTACCTTCTACTGATTATCTATATCTATTAATTCATAGTTAGTACTACCAAATCCTAAGCTTTCAGCACTATCTATAATATGACCACCATTTCTACTTTCAATTCTTTCTATCAAATGTTTCTTGCCCTCATCTTCACTATTATAAACAAGGTCTAAACATGCTTTATCTATAGCAACAGGATCTAAACTAGCAAGAACTCCTATATCTTTCATACATGGATCCTCAGCTTTAGCACAGCAGTCACAGTCTACACTCATATTCTTCATAACATTAATATAAGCAATCTTATTTTTAAACTTATTATGTACTGAAGATGCAGCATCTGCCATTGCTTCAATAAACTTATCTTGTTCTGGTAAATTATCCCATAGTTTATTCATATCAGTAGTAACTCCTGCTGTATGAATATATGCCTTTCCACCCGAAGAAGATACTCCTATTGATAATTGTTTTAAACTTCCACCATATCCTCCCATTGGATGACCTTTAAAGTGAGATAAAACAAGCATACTATCATAATTATCTAAGTGACTTCCAACATAGTTTTTCTTTATAACTTTTCCATTTGGAATATCAAGTATATCTTCTCCCTCACTATCCATAATATCTACTTTATAATATTTATTCCATCCATGATTAGTCATTAACTTATTATGTTTTTCAGTAGTATTTCTCTCACCCTCATAAGCAGTATTACATTCTACTACAGTACCACCTACTCTAGCAATAATATCTCTCATAAATAAAGGCTTTAAATAGTTCTGATTACCTTCCTCACCAGAATGAAGTTTAACAGCAACATTTCCTTTTAATTCAATACCTAATTTATCATAAATCTTTACTAAACTTTCACTAGTTATCTCTCTCGTAAAATAAACCTTTACTTTTTCCATCTTATCAATTCCCTTCTATCTACACCTTTATTGTACCACATATAATAAAATCATACAATCACTTTAGGAATTTTTCTTATATGTTAAATACCCACTAGTATAATTAGCCATAGTACCATCAACTTTACTCCAATCATAAGAGACATTTCCCTTTATTTTAGTACTACTTTGAAACATTTGTGTAGAATTAGTAACATTTGTCATACTCCATAAATCAGATACATAAATCGTAGTAAGATTATCACAAAGCATAAATGCTCTATACATATTAGTAACATTACTAGTATTAAAACTAGACAAATCCAAACTACTAAGACTAGAACACTTATAAAACATATTGCTCATATTTGTTACTTTACTTGTATCAAAGCTAGACAGATTTATATTTGTAAGTGAACTACATCCACTAAACATATCAGACATATCAGTTGCTTTACTCGTATCAAAATTACTTAAATCTAAACTAATTAATTTATTACAATTATAAAACATTCCATAACCCATATTTGTTACTTTGCTAGTATCAAAATTACTTAAATCTAAAGAAGTAAGTGAACTACATCCATAAAACATCGAAATCATAGAAGTAACATTACTAGTATTAAAATTACTTAAATCTAAACTTTCTAAGCTTTTGCAATTTCTAAATACATTTGGAAATAATGTAGCACTACTTGTATTAAAACTACTTAAATTTATTTCTTTTAAACTACTACAATCTCTAAATAAATTACTAAAATTAGTTATTCTACTTGTATCAAAACCACTTAAATCCAAAAAAGTGAGTGAACTACATCCATTAAACATATCATTAAAATATAATAAATTTGGTGTTTTAAAATTACTTAAATCTAAATTAACTAATTTACTACAATTATAAAACATATATGTCATACTAGTAGTATTTGTTGCATCAACATGCCTTAAATCAATCGAAGTAACATTACTAAGATAAGCAAATAACTGTGAACTACCATTAGGAAGTTTTATAACTCCATCATCACTACCAATATACACTTCATATAAACTATTACTATCAGTATCAGTATACCACATCATAATACTACCATCACCATTTTGTGATATATCAAAACTACCTAACACATTCATTGGAACAACATTATTATTAGTAACAGTCAAAGTCTCTATAGTATTTCTAACTACATCTGTATTTAAAAACTTAGAAGTATCACTAATAGAGCTTTCAGCTCCTCGTATAACATTATTACTACTAACTTTTTCAGTAATTAAAGTATAACCACTAGGAACTATTAAATCTCCACCATTCTCATATCCAAGAATTGTTTTTAATGTAATAGTATTTGTTGTAGTACCATTATTTATTAATTTTAACTTAATAAATTTATTTTCTCCATAATTCATTATTCCTGATACTTCTAAAGCAGACTCTTCATATACTTTTACTATAACATCAGTACCAGTATATCCTACTCCATATTTAACTTTACCATTATTAGAATTAGTAATCTTATAATAAATTGTTTTAGAACTTTTAGCATCTATTTCAATACTATCACTACCATTAATTACAATTGAATAGCTATCATTATCATCAGTAATTATACTAGATAAAGCAAAAGTATTATATAAATATCCAATCATCAACAATATAATTATGAACATTATTATCATTATTATTCTTTTTTTCATAATTCCTCCAACATAAAAAGACTACGAAAAATCTCTAGTATTTCTACTAGTTACTTCATAGTCTTTATTATTCAATATGTTACTTATAAAGACTTTATTTACTAGACTTAGAACATCCCCCCCCTAGAACAGATTCTTGTTTGGATGT
>USIB01000002.1 GCA_900554615.1 uncultured Mycoplasmatota bacterium
TTCAGTATATTTTTATTTATTTTTATATACATACATATGTCTATATTATAATATAAAAAAGTTTATGAGGAAGACTCCTTTTGGAGGCTTACTCATACCACGTAAAACATAAACTTGTTTATGGTTGAAGTGGCAAAAAGAAAAAACTTAAATAATTAAGTTCTATTTCTTTGCTTGTTTTAATGCATTATCTAATGCTTCATATAGAGCATCTATTTTAATAGTACAACCACTTACAGAGTCAGTATAACCATCACTATCTAATTTTACTTTATCTAGTCCTTGATTATCTACAACATTTTTTTCTAAGGCTTCTACTTGAGTATACCATTCTCCTACTTTAGAACCATATTCTACTCCATACATTCCATAAGCATCTCCTAGTTTCTTCTTTGTTGTCTCTACTCCATCTTTAGTATATGTAGTATCTAAGTTTACATCAGTTATTTTACCATTCTTATCTACAGTTACTACTGCTGTTGCTGTATTATTTTGTCCTCCATAACTATCGATAGCGGTACCTGTATATACTCCTTCTTTATATCCCTTAGAACATCCTGATAGTAGTACTAATCCTAATACTGTTACTAAACATAATCTTTTTTTCATCTTATCCTCCTACTCATATATTATAAATTATTTTTGGGGATTTGACTAGAGGTAAAATATTATTTTTTATTTATTTTACACTTTTATCTTGTCTTTTTTCTATATTTTTGGTCTAAAGCATACTCTTTTAATTTTCTAAGTGAGTCTACTGTTGGGTGTTTATAGTCTTCTGGTGTTATTCCATAATGCTCTAGTTCATAGTATGGTGGATAGTTTAAGGCTATTATAAATGTTGAAAATGCTCTTCCTATCTCTACACTTGTATTTATCATTTTTTTATCCTCCTTTGCTTCATTTATTTTATTCTTTTTATTCTGCATAAATCTCCTCCCATAATTTAATCTTATGCTAGGTATTTTTTTATATGCCTTCTTTTTTATCTAAAAGATGTTTTATGGCTCTTGTTACTATTATTTTTCCATAACTATAACTTAGGGCTCCCTGCTGGTAGGCTATATATGGACTTCTAAGAGGACCATCACAAGATAGTTCTATGGAACTTCCTTCGGTAAAACTTCCTGAAGCCATTATTATTTTATCATCATATCCTGGCATTTCTGATGGCATTATTATAGCGTTTGAATCTATTTTGGAGTTTGATTGGATTCCTCTTACATATTCTATAAGGTCATTTTCTTTTTCAAATATTATATTTTGAACTATATCTACTCTCTCTTCATTGTATTTTGGACTTACTTTATATCCTAAATGTTCAAACATATAAGAGGTATATACTGCTGTTTTGATAGCGGCTGCTACTACGCTTGGGGCAAAGTATAATCCTTCTAGTATATTTCTATTTTGGTTTAGACTTGGTCCTACTTCTAGGGCTTGTCCAGGTACATTTAGTCTTTCGGCACATAGATTTACTAGGTCTTCTTTTCCTACTATATAACCACCATTAGAGGCTATTCCTCCTCCTAGATTTTTTATTAGTGAGCCTACACAGATATCTGCTCCTACCTCGGTTGGCTCTTTGATACTTACCATTTCGCAGTAGCAGTTATCTATCATTATGATTACTTCTTTATTTATTTTTCTAATAGTTTTTATTACTTTTTCTATTTTTTCTATACTTATACTCTCTCTTGTACTATATCCTTTACTTCTTTGTATTTCTATTACTTTGGGTTTGTTATTTTTTAGATAGGCTTCTATTTCTTGGTAATTGAAGTCGTTATTTACAAGGTCTATTTGGTCGTAATGGATATTATAGGCTTTTAGTGATGATGGATTATCGTTGAAACCTATTACACTATCTAGGGTATCGTATGGTTTTCCACTTATTGATAAAAGGGTATCTCCTGGCCTTAATAGGGCGAAGAAGCAAGTTGTAAGAGCGTGTGTTCCAGAGATGAACTGACATCTTACTAAGGCTGACTCGGTTTTGAATATGCTGGAATACACTCTTTCTATTTTGTCTCTTCCTATATCGTTATATCCATATCCTGTTGTGGTATTTAAATCTGTTTCATTTATTCCTACTTCTATAAAGGCTTCTAGTACTTTGTTACTATTGTATTCTTCTATTATGTCTATCTTTTTATTTATTTCTTCTAGGTCTATTTGACTTTGTTTTTTTAACTCTTCTAACATTTTTTTCCTCCATCTATTCTTATTATACTATTATTTATATAACTTGCTTTATCACTTATTAGGAATGATATTAGTTCGGCGACTTCTTCTGGTTTTCCAAATCTTTTTAATAGTATTTTTTCTTCTTCTTTTTCTTTGAAGTCATTGTCTAGGTTTTGATTCATCTCGGTATCTATCCAGCCTGGGCATACTGTGTTTACTCTTACATAAGGTGATAGATAGTTTGCTAAGTTATTTGATACGGATATTAGTCCGGCTTTTGATGAGTCATAATCTATGCTCTCTATGTATGGTGTATCTAGGGCGTTGGTAGAACTTATATTTATTATTACTCCATATTTGTTTTCTTTCATTTTTGTGGCTATTTTTTGACTAAGTAAAAATGGGGCTATTAGATTTATGTCTAATATTTTTTTATAATTTTCTTTAGTTTTATCTTCGAAAGTTGTATCTATTGCGATTCCTGCATTATTTATTAGGATATCTATTTTTGGATATTTTTGATAGATTTCTTCTAGCATTTTATCTATTTCTTCCTCTTTGGATAAATCACATTGTACCACTAGCGGGATACTATTTGTTTCTTTTGTTATTTTTTCTTTTAGGTTATTTACTCTATCTTTTCCTTTATTATAATGTAATATTACTTCGTAGTCTTTGGATAGAAGTTCTGCTACTGAAGCGCCAATTCCACTTGATGAACCTGTTATTAATACTACTTTTTTCATACTTTCCCTCTTTCTTCTTTGGTATTATATCACATTTTGTATTTTTTTTAAAGAAAATACTTGTCAAATGATAAAAAATATGTTATTATATGTATTGTCTATGGCGGAATTGGTGAAGGGGTTAACACGGTGGATTGTGGTTCCATTATGCGTGGGTTCGAGTCCCACATTCCGTCCCAGATATATGTATTTTAGCATGACCAACTCAACTTCACATGGGTTGGTTTTCCTTTTTATTTAAAATTACTATGGCTTATCGTGGTAGTTTTTTTATTTTATATTGTTATAAAAGACTTGGAATAATTATCCAAGTCTTTCTTTTACTAATTTGTTTACTAAGGACATATCTGCTTTTCCTTTTACAAGTGGAGAGATTGTTTTCATTAGTAATCCCATATCTTTTGGTGATGATGGCTTTACTTCTTCAAATGCTTTATCTATTATTTCATTTAACTCTTCCTCTGTTAATTGTTTTGGCATATATGTATTTAGTATTTCTATTTCTTTTTCATTTTGTTCTACTAAATCACTTCTACCAGCAGCAGCAAACTCTTTTATGGAATCTTTTCTCATTTTTATTTGTTTTGAGATTACCATAATTACATCTTCATCTGTTAATTCTTCTCTTGGATTTGGTTTTGCTAATTGCATAGCACCCTTTATCATTCTGATAACTCCAAGACGAAAACTATCTTTATTTTTCATTGCTTCTTTTAAGTCGTTATTTATTTTTTCTGATAGTGGCATTACGATGACCTCCTTTAGTAATTTCTTTTATTTTTTTTACGAGAGTTTATTGTGTTTTTTTTCTTCTCTTCTTTTAACCTTACCCCTGGTTTTTTGTAGCCCTCTGCTCTTTCTTTAGCCTTAGAGAGATTTCCGTTACGTGCAACTTGTGTCTTGAATCTTCTTAATGCAAACTCTACATCATTATTCTTTACGTTAACGGTTACTTTAGTACCTGCTGACATTCTATCCCTCCTTCCGCTTTTTCATTAAGATTATATCATTATTTGTTATATTTTACAAGCAGTAAAGGATATTTTTTTGATAAAATGTGACTTTTTTTGCTATTTGGAGCAGAAAGGGCTACCACTCTACATAGTGGATGGGATTGTTTCTAACCTTTATATAGGGGATTTTCTGCTTCCTAGAGGATTAACCTCGTCCACAGACTTAACTTCCGACTGGCATGGCCGTACCTTTTTATTTTATTATTTATCTTTGTATATCACACATTTTGTTCTCTGCTTTTCTTCTTATATAATTTCCTAGAGACTCTCCTATCGAAAATATTACTTCAATTGTCTTGTAAATAGCGGTAAGCATTCCTGATGTTATTGAGTCTCCTCCACTTACATTTTGCATTTCTTCATTTTTTAACTCTTTCATTATGTTCTCCTTTCTTTAACTACATTTTTTAGGATTTGAATAGCCATATAATAATCCTGAAATGAAGGCTATAACTGCACTTATTACTCCTCCTAGAACTACTGTATTAACTCCTCCATTTATTTCTTTCATTTCTTCTGTTTTTAATTCTCTCATTTTTTCACTTCCTTAATATATATTTTATTATTTTTTTATTTTCTTTTATTAGCCTTAAATCTAATGTTAAATTATTATACTTATATTTATTTGGAAGATTTAATTCTAATATTATTATTTGATATGTTCTTTTATTATCTGTAATATATTTTCTATCTATTTCCTTTATTTTATATTTATATTCTTCTTTATCTATTATAATAGTATCATTTTTGGTTATATATTTTATATCCTCTAGGGGGACAATTATTTTTATAGAGTAGTCTTCTTCGGATAATACTATTCCTCTTACTTTGTAATATATTTTATAATTAAATAGTATAGCAAATGTAATTAGGGAAAGTATTGTTATTATTATTATCATTATATAAATATATACATAGTATTTTATTTTTCTTTCTAGTATTATTTCTACATCTATATGATTCATTTATTTACCTCCTCTAGAGAGTATACTTCTCCATCTTCTATTTTTATTATTCTATTATATAGGTCATTATTATCTCTTCGATGAGATACTATTATGAATGTTTTATTATGAAAATATGTGAATATATCTTGTAATATTTCTCTTTCTAATTTTATATCTATTTGATTTAGGCCTTCGTCTATCATTATTATTTTACTACTCTTTAGTAATCCTCTTGCTAGTATTATTCTTTGTCTTTGTCCTCCACTTATATTTATTCCATTTTCTTCGATTAAATAGTCATATCCTAATGCATTATCTTTTACGATATCATCTATATGAAGTATTTTACATATATTTAAGTAATCTATTTCACTTATATCTCTATTTAATAGGATATTATTTCTTATGGTATCATTAAATAGTTGTTCATTCTGGGATATATATGTTATGTTTTTTCTTATATCTGATAGGCTATAATCGTTTATATCATAATTATTTATATATATTGTTTTTCTGTCCGCCTCTAAATATTTATATAATAATTTTAATATAGTTGATTTTCCTGAGCCAGAAGAACCTAGTAATAATACTCTATCTTTATCTTTAATAAATAAATTTATATCTTTTAAGATTATATTTTTATTATTATAAGTATACTTTAGATTGGTTATTTTTATATTTCCATTTATTTCTAATATTTCTTTTTCGTTTATTTTTTCTTGGGATACTTCTAATAAATTATTTGCCCTTGTTATACTACTTTTTACATAATGATAATCATAAATTATATCTATTATATTTCTAACTGGATATATTAAATAGTTTGTCATAAAACTTATTGTTATATAGTCTCCTACTGTCATACTATTATTCATTATTTCTTTTAATATATAGAAGTTTATTAGTAGTATAGAAATATCCATTATATAATCTTTTAATAATACTATGATGTTATTTTGTTTATCTATATGATATTTTGTATTTAAAAGAGATGTATAATCTTTTGTAAACTTATATATTATCTTATCTTCTATATTTAATCCTTTTATGGCCTCAAAGTTATTTACGGCTTCTATTATATTTTTGTTGGTTTGGGCTACCTCTTCTTGAACTTTAACTGTTTGATATTTTATTTTTTTATTAAAGATTATTATTATTAAAAGGTATAATAAGTCTACTAGTAAATAGATATTTAATATTTGTTTATTTATATTAGATATCACTATTATTGCCGCTACTAAAAGTAGTAAGTCTAATAATATGGTTACTATTAGTTTTGAAATAAATGTTTTTATGTTGGATAAATCGTTTATTCTTGATAATACTTCTGAAGATGTTCTATTTTTATAGTAATTATAGGGAAGTAAAATTACTTTAGTGAATGCTGTTAGAAGGATTTTTATATCTAGTTTTTGATTTAAATAGATTAAGAGATGATTTCTAATGTAATTTGTTATATTTTTTATTATTAACAAAATGAAGAATGCTATTGTTATTACTATTAGATTATTTATCTCTGTATCTATTACTTTATCTAATATTATTTGTGAATAAAGACTAATTAAGCAAGATAGTAATGTTACTATTATGGATAGGATTATTATGAAGATTATTATTTTTTTATTGCTTGTTAATACTTTTATTATCTCTTTATTTAGACATTTGGTATTTTTATAATCTGGTAATATTCCTACTTTTTCTAATATCATTATATAGCCTGTCCATATATTATTAAAGTCAAAGATATCCATTATTACTTTTCCTATTGCTGGGTCCATTATTAGTAGTTTATTATTATTTACTTTATAGACTACGATAAAATGCATACTACTATTTTTGCTTACTTGACATATAAATGGTGAAGTTATTTCTTTTATTTTTTCTATTTCTTCTACCTTATAACTTTTGGCTATTAGTCCGATTTGATTAGAGGCTTCTTTGATATTATAGAATGTTGTTCCCTCTTTAGTTGTTTTTGTCATATCTATTATTTTTTCTTTAGATATGTTTCCTCCGTAGTAGCGGACTACTGATAAAAGACAAGATGCTCCGCAGTCTTTATTTCCTTCTTGTAAGACTATTAAACTTTTTTTCATTTTACCTCCTCTTATTATTTTTTCTTATATTTATCTTTTGGTTGTTAGTTCATTTAGTAGGTCCATTAGACAACACTTGCAATTTTCTCCTTGTTCTTCTGTTTCTTCTTGCTCATCTTTTTTCTCTTCTAGTTCTTTTGCTAATTCTTTTTCAATGAATATTGTTAAATACATTTTTTCACTTCCTTTCTTTTTGTTTTTTTATTGATAGACACTTCGTCCCGTGCGCCTCACCTCCTTCATATATTAAATACTCCAATTTTTTCGTGTTTTGCCAAAATTACGATAATTTGTTTAAAAAAGTTGAAAAAGCATACAAAAAACGAACGTAAAATTAACTTCTAGTTAATAATTTGACTCATTTTTGACTATTTTGAGTTATCCACAGGGGGCCTAGAAAAACATGTTTTGAGGGATGTACCTATTTTATTGGTAAGATTATTACCTAAAATGTATATTTTATACCAATACTAAAAAGTGCAAATAGTAACCTCTATTTACCATCTTACAAAACTTTTTTATAAAAATATACTTAGATTTCACTGGAAACATAAACCCATTTATGATTGAAATAGATAAGAAAATGTTAAGAAAATAAATTAATGAAAAGATACGAAATTAGAGGTAAGCAGGTAATGTTAGATTGTGATGTAGTATTTCTTTTTGATTATCAAACTAAAAAATCAAATAGAAATGTAAAAAATAGTATTGAAAGGTTTCCTGAAAATTATTGCTTTAGGCTAAATGAATAAGAATATGAATTCTTGAGGTGAAAAAATTGCACTTCAAGTAACAACAAAAAAAGTCCATACATTTCTGTATGAAACTTTTTTGACGACTCACGACTTCAAAAGTTTCCTGAGTACTAATCAATATTATTATATACTTTTTTAATTTTAATTATTCCTATAAAATCCCATTAAATGTAAAATAATATCTATATTTACTGATTTTATTTTAATTTCTAATTTATTTATTTCCATATCTATTAATTTTTTTAATTCTAAACTTTTTTCTTCATCTAATAAAACTTGCATAGATTTCATAATCATATATAAATTTGTTGAATTATTTTTATTTATATAATTCTTATCAATATCTTTAAATGTTAATAAAAATTTGCTATGAAACGAAAATAATCTATCATTATGAGCACATATATTTCTAATCATTGTCATATTCTTCATAATTTGTTTTAGTAATTTATCAGATATTTTAAATTCTTTGCTTATCATTTGTCTATCTGATTGCTTTAGCATAGTATATAATCTACTTAATTCACCAAGTGTTAATATTTTTGTTAATACAAATGGCGGAACAAACCCATATTCATTAATATAATGAGTCAATGCTTCATGTTTACCATTTTGTTTTTCTATTTCTTCTTTTATTTTTTCTATTGACTCCTCAATAATAGAATTATTAACACTATTATCAAAGTTATCTACCACTAAATAATTTTGTATACCATACTTTTCTGATATAGTTTCTGCTAATAGAGATTTAATAATAGTTTCAATATCAAGAATATATTTTAAAAATATAAATCTAATATTTTTATCAAATTCATATAAAGCATATATTTCATCAAAGGATACATTCTTTTTATAATTATTATCAACAGTCTTAAAAACATCTTTATAACTATTTATAATTGAATAATAAGAATATTTTTTAATTTTATTTATTGTATCTTCTTTATTAGAAATAATTACCCCTTTAGTAATCAAATATTCCACTAATTCATTTGGATTTTTATATTGTTTCAAGATTATCACTTCCTTAAAATAAAACGACTCAGGGCTTCAAAAGTTTCCTGAGTACCAATCGACATAAATATACCATATTTACTATCAATAGTCAATACTTTTGGCTTAATTTTTTAAACATGGTATATCAACTAATTTATATTTAATTTTTTTTAAAGATTTAGGTAATAAATGTTTTGCTATTACTAAGATAGTAGAGGATAATATATTAAAAGAATTATTAGATAAACTTTAAAAATATTATGATGAAGACTAGAATAGGCTTCATCATACCACGGAAGACTTATTTTATATAAGGCTGAAGGGGCAAAAGAAAAAAAGAGCATTATTACTCTTTATTTAAATCAAAAAACTTATTTACTACTTTAGCAGATATTCTTTTTGTAACAGCGGACTGACTAGAGTTTGGTACACTTACATCAGGAGAAACTACTACGATACTCATCTTAGGATTTTCACTAGGTGAATAGCCGACAAATGATGAAGTTATTGTCTCAGTATCTACTTTTCCATCTTCATTTGTATCAATAAAACTTTGACTTGTTCCTGTTTTTCCTGCTGATAAAGTATAATTTCCCATATATCCATATCCTAGTCCATATTGTACTACACTACTAAAGCCTTCTCTTACTCTATTTATGTATTTTTCTTCTACTGACAGACTACTTATTACTTTTGTTTCTGCCTTATATGTTAATGAGCCTAACTTATCCCCTGTCTCACTTGCATTATATACTTCTTTTAATAAGTATGGCTTTAATCTCTTTCCACCATTGGCTATGGTATTTATATATTGTGATAATTGTATTGGTGTATATGTATCATACTGACCTATTGAGAAGTCTAATAAATGTCCTGGTAGTTTACTTGTTCCCATGTATCCTAAACTTTCTACAGGAAGGTCTATTCCTGTTTTTATTCCAAGTCCAAACTCAGCATACATATCTCTATATTTTTTAAAGGCATTGCTATCTAAAGATAGACTTTTATTGTACTCATATGTTCCTTTACCTACTTTGATAGCTATCTTATATTGATATACATTTGATGAATATGCTAAAGCATATATGTCGTCGATATCTCCCATTGTTCTCCATGAACATTTCTCTGGTGTATCTTTTATCTTCAGACATTCATCATATATATGACTTCCTATATCAATAGCACCATATTTATACCCTACCATCATTGAGGCTCCTTTTACTACTGAGCCTGGTGTTACGGGAAGGGTTACGATTCCTGGAGTATAGTCTACAATATACTTTGAGCCATCTTTTTCTAATACTTGCTTTCCGCTCATTGCTAGTATCTCTCCTGTATTTGGGTCCGCTACTACGGCAAAAGAACGGTTGTAGTAGTCTGTTCCAGCTTCGCCTTTGGCATTATATACTTCTTCGGATAGTACTTCTTCTAGGTACTTTTGAAGATTTATATCTATTGTTAGGACTATATCGCTTCCTCTTTTTCCTTCACTTACTAATTCATAACTATTATCTGATAATAGTCTATACTTGGCTTTTGTTCCTTTTAGATAGTCTTCATATTGATATTCTAAATATGATATTCCTACTCTATCATCTAGGGAGTATCCTTTCTTTAAATAGACTTCTGCTAGTTCTGATGGTATTCCTTGACTATTTGATGAGACACTTCCTAATATACTCTTGAATGTATCTCCATATGGATATACTCTTTCCCAATCTAACTTGGTATTAAAGCCTTTTAGGTTATCTATATTTTCACTTATATAAGCATATTCTTCTTCAGTTACTTCTTTATTTTTTATTACTTTTTCGGCATATGAGTAACCTCTATTCATTAAGTAATAGATGTATGCGGCTTTTTTATCTCTCTCGGTATATTCTTTTATTTCTTCTTCTAGTCTTTCATAGATAAGTTTTTCTATATCTTTATCACTTAGTTTTCTCTTTTTGTATTGGTCCCACTCTTCTTCGGTTATCTTGCCCTGACATTCTTTATAATGGCCTTTGTAATAGAAGGTCTTTAGTCTATCGGTAGTAACACGAGAATAGTCTATATCTATATTGTCTCCTACTACATAGGCTAATTCTATTTCTTCTTTTGCTGTTATATTCTTTTCTTTTTTATAATATATTGTCTTTACGGCTTCGTTGTCGACTAGTAGATTATAATTTCTATCATATATTCTTCCTCTTGGTACACTTGATGATTCTACTGTTTTTTCAGTAGACATTGCTAACTTTTCTTTATAGTAGTCTTCTTTTATTACTTGAAGATAGAATACTCTTCCTAATATTATGATATATAGTATTATTACTACTATGAAAAGGATACTATATCTTTTATCTACTATTTCGATTAATGTTCTTTTGTCTTCTTTTTTGGTTTTGTTTATTGGTTTATTTTTCTTCTTTATTTCTTTTGTATATTTCTTTTTATTTGGTTTATTTATCTTTCTTTTCACTAATATCCCTCTATTCATTATTATTATATCATATTTATTATAATTATACATATAGTTAAGTGGGTGATTTATGAATATTTATTTTATTGGTGAATATGTAAATAGACTTAGGAGAAGTGATATTGTTTATTATGCTGAAAAACAGGGTATTTATTTAGATAAAGATGAAGTTGATATTATCTTTGACTATATTAAGAATGACTATAAGACTATTATCTATGGTAATCCTAAGGATATTCTAGAAGAGATTAAGTTTAAGGTTAAACCTCTTACTTATAATAAGATTGAGAATCTATATATTAAGTTTAAGGATAGAATTGATACATTTACTAAGAATATAAGAGAAAGTTAGTTAGTGGCTTCCTCTTATTTTTTATATTTCTAAACTATTATTCTACTATTATCTTCTGATATGTCAATTATTTCTTATTTTATTTATTAATTCTTTATCAAACTCTTTATTTTTTATCATTTCTATTTCATATTTATATGGTGGATATATCTTTTCTTTAGAATTATCTTCTTTTGTTACATATGGGGTTTCTAGTATTTTTGGTACTTCTTCTAATCTTTTATTATAAATAATATTAATTAAATTATCAAAGCCTATTGTTCCAAATCCGATATTCTCATGTCTATCTTTATGGCTATTTATATTGTTTTTACTATCATTTATATGTATACATTTTATTTTATTTACTCCTACTAAGTTATCAAATGTATCTAATAGTTTATTAAAATCTACTAAGTCATATCCTGCGTCATTTAAATGACAGGTATCTAGACAAACTCCTATTTTATCTTGATATTTTACTTTATCTATTATTTGTTTTAATTCTTCAAATGTCTTTCCTACTTCATTTCCTTTTCCTGCCATTGTTTCAAGTAAAATTGTTACATCATAATCGTTATCTAGTATTAGATTTAAACCTTTACTTATATTACTTATAGCGTCTTCTCTTGTTGTATTGACTGCAGATCCTGGGTGTAATACTAGATATTTTACTCCTAATGTATGACATCTTTCTACTTCATTTATTAGAAATGATACAGAGAAATCAAAGTTATTAAAATTGGCTAAGTTTACTATATATGGTGCATGTACTATTACTTTTTCTAAGTCGATATTATTTTCTTTCATTAATTTATATGCTTCCATAGTAAGAGCATCTTCTATTTGTCCTCTATTTGTGTTTTGTGGGGCTCCTGTATAGAACATAAATGTATTTGCATTATAACTAAGTGCTTCTTTTACACTCCCAAGTAATTGGGTATCATTCTTATATGATACATGGCTTCCTATTATTAATTTCATATTATTTATCACTTCCTTATATATTTATTATACTATATTTTATTTTAAATATAAAGTATTTTATTTATCACTCTAAGCCTTAATGTCTTAGAGTGTTAGTTTAAGCCAATATATTTTTATTGTCTTAAACTAATATATCAGCCATATCTACTTTATAGAAGCATATACTATATACTAAAATTGAGTATAATAAAAAGAGGATTACTCCTCTTTAGTATTTGTTATTTAGATATATCTTTTTAAGATTAAGATGCTGATATAGCAGCTCTATCACCGTTTGACGCAGTGCTTATTGCATAAACAGTGTATCCAGATACTTGGAACTTACCGCCATTCTTAGAAACTAGAATAACCTCTGCTCCACCAGTACCACTATTTTTTAATCTAATTGCAGAACAATCTGTTTTTTTAATAGTGTATTTACCATCTTGACCTACTGTTGGTACAGTAGTAGCATTAGCAGTTCCGTCAAAACCCGTAGCAAGAGCAACATCTGTTTCTTTTAATTCTAAAACATCAGCAAGTGATTTTGTATTATCTGTAGTTTTAATACTATTTATACATTTCCAAGTTCCATCTGCTGGTGCAACTGCTCCATTTAATACACCTGGACTAAGCAATTCTTGTGCAGCTGCTGTATTATAACTATTTGCAGCCTCTCCTGCTAAGTTCCAGATACTTTGTACTCTAGCATCTGCTATTGTTTTGATAATTGTAGGTACTGTTACTACAACAATAATTGCAAGTATTACGATAACTGCAAGTAATTCTATTAAAGTAAAACCTTTCTTATTTAATTTTTTCATTTTCTTTCTTCCTCCTCTATTCATAAGATAATATTATCATAAAATTACTTATTAGTCAATTACTTTACAATAAATATTTACATATTTATCACTATATTTTTTTGTCTTTATTAATTTTAAATTGTTATAAGTATCAGATAATTTATCTAAACTATATTCTATAACTAATAATCCATTATCATATAATAAATCATATTTACTTATAAGTTCTATTACTTCATTTGCTACTTTCATTTTATAGGGGGCGTCTACTAGAATTATATTAAACTTTATATTATTATCTTTAAAGTATTTTAATGAATCTTTATAATCTTTATTTATTACTATACTTTTATCTTTTATATTTAAATTATCTATATTTTTATTTAGATATTTTAGTATTTCTTTTCCATTATCTACAAAATAACATTTATCTGCTCCCATAGATATTGCTTCTATTCCAAGACTTCCTGTACCTGAAAATAAATCTAATGCAGTAGAAGACTCTATATAGTTTTGGATACTTGCAAACATTGATTCTTTTACTCTATCCATTGTAGGCCTAGTACCTGGTGTATTATAGCCTAGTATATTTCTACCTTTTAAATAACCACTTATTACTCTCATTTTTTACAACCTCTTACTTCTGTATACTCTTTATATCTTTTATTTATATCCATAATATAATAAAAGAGTTTATTATAATATTTCATATATTCTTTATATTCTTCGTAACTATTTATTTTTAATTTAAGAGATATTTTTTCATAATCATCATCTGTTTTATGATACTTCATAATAAGTTCTAATAAGGTTTTATTATCTAATACTTTTTGTTTATTATAATCTAGATTTTTTATTAAATCACTATTTTCAAAAGTATTTATTAGTTCCTTAGTTTTTTCTATTACATTATCCATTATCTATACTTTAAACTCTTTTCCATTTCTCTTTTTATATCTCTTTCTTTTATAGTTTCTTTTTTATTATAATTCTTTTTACCTTTAGCAAGTCCTAATTGTACTTTTGCTTTATTCTTTACGAAATATATTTTTAATGGTATTATTGTATATCCATCTTTTTCTAGTTTATCTCTTAGTTTTAGTATTTCTCTTTTATGTAGTAATAATTTTCTTGTTCTATCTTCTTCATGATTAAATATATTTCCTTCTTTATATTGAGAAATATGGGTATTTAATAAATATATTTCATTATTTCTAATAATAGCATAACTATCTTTAATATTTACTTTTCCTTCTCTTATAGATTTTATTTCTGTACCAGTTAGTACAATACCGGCTTCATAAGTATCCTCAATTTCATAGTCATATCTTGCTTTTCTATTTAGTATTTCCATTTGTATCACCTTTTTCTATTTCATTTTTTGCTTTTAAATATCTTTTGATTAAAAAAGTCAAAAAGTATGGAAATGTATAGAACTTACCATTAAATCCTATATTCTTATTACAAAGTTTAATACCGTATTTTATATCGCTATATTTTTTATCATCTATCAAGTTATTAAGTGAGATTGTACTATTATCATTTGCTTTTACTTCTATTGGGATTAAGGAGTTCCAATCTCTTACAAAGAAATCCATTTCTACTGTTCCTTTTTCATTTTTATAAAAGAAGAGAGAATAACCTGATTTTACTAACATATCTCCTACTACATTTTCATATATTGCTCCTTTATATGTATTAAAGTTTTCATTTTTTCTTAAATCATCTTGGGCTTCATCATCTAATGAGGCTATTAATAATCCTGTATCTCTAAAATAGATTCTATAATTATCTGGATTATAATTTCCTTTTAGAGGTAAATTAGGACTCTCTAGGCAGTAACAGATATTTATGATACTAGCATTATTAAGCCAATCAACAGTTCCTATATATTCTCTACTTCTAGCACCTGACTCAACTTTAGATATTTGGAACTTTTTATTTTCGTTTCCAAGAAAAACTGGTATCTTATTATATACGTTTAATATTTTGGCTTGGTCTAAGCCAGAGGCATATTTTGTTATATCTTCTTTATAATCTAATAATATTTGTTTTTGCATATTAAGTATTCCACTAAAGTTTTTATTTTTTATAAATGTATTAACAATCGCAGGCATTCCTCCTAAAATCATATATTCTTTAAAGTTTTTTGACATTACATCATATTGTATTTTAGTAAGAGGCTCACATTTTAACATACAATTAAATAAATCATCTATCTGTTCTTCACTATAGCCTTTAGCCCAAAGAAACTCTTCAAAATCCATTGAATACATTTCATAGTCTTGCTTATTTCCTACACTATTAGATTCTATTTTTGCGTAATTAATTCCCATCATAGAGCCAGAGCAGATTACATCATACCTTTTATCAAGATTAAATGATTTTAATGAAGTGGCACAATTAATGCAATCTTGTAATTCATCAAAGAATATTAATGTTTTGCCTGGAACAAACTTAAAATCATTATTAATTAATGATATATTTTTTATAATTGTATCTACTTTAAAACCATTATCAAATATTCCCTTATACTCTGATTCTAATGCAAAGTTTATTTCTACTATATTCTCATAATTATTGCGAGCAAAGTTTTCTATTGCATCTGTTTTTCCTACTTGTCTAGCACCTTTTACTATTAGTGGTAACTTGTTTTCACTATTTTTCCATTCTATTAAAAAATCATCAATTTTTCTTCTTAATCTTGTCATTTTTTCATCTCCTATTACATTTTATCACATTTTTCCGACTTTTTTCAATAGATTTATCACATTTTTCCAACTTTTTTTTGCTTATTTATCACATTTTTCCATTTATTTTAATTTATACTATTTACTTCTATAGTATTATCCATATTCTTAATAACACTAGCATACTTATTATATACTCTTTCATAATCACTAAGATATGTTTTTATATCTGGATTAGAAAGTGGTATTACTTTATAATTTTTATTATTCTTAGAGTATGTATATATTAGTTCATTAGTTTGATTACTTAATTTTATACTTGTATTATTATCTTTATCAATATGTTTTGTTATTTTTACTGTACTAAGTAGTCCTACTGTAGTATTATAATCAATATTAGTTTCTTGAGCTGAAAGGAAATTACCTAAAGAATATACTACTAAAGTATCATTTATATATGTAACTGGCATTACTACGTGTGGATGTGTTCCTATTATAATATCTACTTTCTCTTCTGATAAAAAGGAAGCCATATCTAATTGATAATTTGTTGGAATATGGGTATATTCTACTCCCCAGTGCATTGCTACGATTAATACATCTACTTTATCTCTTACTCTTTTTATATCTTCTTTTACTTTTTCTTTATATTCTTGATACTTAGTATCTGATTCTAAATTATTTCCAGTACAAGGCCATACATTTACTAAATATTCTTTTCCTTCTGGTACTTTAATTCCATTTGTTCCATAAGTATAATTTAACATTGTATAAGTTATATTATTTACTTCTTTTATTCTTACTTTATCTCTTTCTTCAAAAGATAAATAGCTTCCTACCGCTAAGACAGATGGGTGCTCATTCCAATAATTTACTGAGTTTGTTATTGCTTTTTCTCCTCTATCTAGAGTATGATTAGTGGCTAGACTTACTAAATTAAATCCTGCATCTATCATAGCGTCTCCTACTTCATATGGTGAATTAAATGAAGGATAACTAGATAGTCCTATTTCCTCTCCTCCTAGTATTGTCTCTTGATTATAGTAGGCTATATCATATTCTTTTACTATATCTTTTATATATGTTAAAGCAGGTTTAAAATCATAACCATTACTTGTTTTCATTGCATTATATAATCTATCATGTACTAATAAATCTCCAACCATAACTAAACTTGCACTATATTCTTTTGGTTTTTCTTCTTCCTTTACTTCTATCTTATTATTACTACTTGATAATTTATTATATCCATAGTGGAAACCTGCAATTGCTACTAGCAATAGTAGTACTATTATTACTATTTTATTCTTTTTCTTTCTTCTTCTCATTATATACCTCTTATTCCTACTGAAAGATTTTTCACTATTTGGTAAAATCTTTCACTACAGCCATATTGTTTAAAAGGAAGACCTTAGGCTTCCTTTTACCTTTGAAGACCAAAGGGCTTCAAAGGATATATTATCTTTTTTTAACTTTCTTCTTACTAGAAGTATACTCTATATTTCTATTACTTTCTCTATTAAAAGTTATATCACCAGTATAAGTATCAACTTTAACTACTCTAACTCTAATAAAATCTCCTACTAATATTCTCTCATTAGAATTAATACCATATAAAGAGAATCCATCTTTAAGATTATATTCATGTTTACTAATAAATACTTTACCCTCTATCATATTAGGAAGTAATACTTTAATATATTCATTACTAACCTCTGATACTAAACCATCAAAATCATAACCAATATATTTCTCCATATGTTCGGCTTTCCTAATATCAGTAGTACTTCTCTCTACTTTATCTGCTCTTCTCTCTGCACTAGTAGCCATATCTGCAAGTTTAGGTAGTAATACTAACCATTTCTTTCTAGCATAATTGTCTCCATAAGTAATAGAGTCCATTAATACTCTCTGATTAATTAAATCACATCTTCTAATGGGAGAACTAAAGGTAGCATAAGCAGGTACTCCTATGGCAAAATGTCCTATATTATAAGCACTATATTTTGCTTTTGATTGGCCTTTTATAGCATAACTATCAAGAATAACTCTCTCTTTACTATCTTTATATAAGTTTAATCTATCTATAATCTCTCTACTAGAGAAATCACTCATTTTAGAAGGATTATATCCTCTTTCTTTAAGTAAATGATTCCAAGAAGATAACTTATTTCTATTAGGCTCATCATGATTTCTAGCAATAAATGGTAGTTTATGTTTTATAAAATAATCAGTAAGAACTAAATTATGTAATATCATTAAAAACTCTATTAAATCTTCTGCTTTACCTTGATATCTCTTTTTTATATTCTTTGTCTTATTATTCTCTAATATAACCTTAACTTCACTACTGGTAAAATCTAAGAATCCATTCTTTAACATATCATCTTTAATAAGTTTAGCAACTTCATATAGTCTATCTAACTCTTTAGTATAGTCTTCATAACCCTCTATTACACTATTTCTTTCTAGATAACTATTAACTTCATCATAAGTCATACGCTTCCTACTATTAATAATTGAAGGACTTACTCTATAAGAGATAACTTTACCTTTATTATCTACCTTAACAACTGAAGTAATAGTAAATCTATCTTCTCCTGGTATTAATGAACATATTCCATTTGAAATATAATGATGTAAATAGGGATTAACCATACCAGGAGGGTATACGGATATTCCTCGATTCATTGTCTCATCCCATATCTTAGTACCATCTTTGATATACTTACAGACATTAGCAATACTAATATAAATATCATCATTATATACTCCGATGGCGTCATCAAAGTCTTTTGTATCGTCTCCATCTATTGTTGTCATAGGAATATCTCTTAAATCAATAGTTCCTTCTCTTTTAGCAGTCTCTATTTCTCTACTCGTAACCTTATTTGGTATTTTCCTAAGTTCTTCCATATATTCATTACTAAAACTAATAGGAAAACCGTTTTCTAATAATATTTCTTTTTCTCTAGTACCTAAGTCATCTTTATGACCAATTACTTCTTTAATTTCATTAGTCTTACCATCTATTAAAACTTTAGTACCAATGGGATATATTTTATCTAAAATAATATCTTCTTTATCTTTACTTCTAACTAAATAGTATTTACCTTCCTTAATAACTTCTCCAATATAATTATGATATTCTCTTTTTAGTATCTTAACTACTTTAGCGGTAACTCCTGATGTGTCTACTAGTACGATATCATGGTTTTCTAAAGACTTATGGTCTTTATATACTACATCTAATTCTGTTTTATCATCAAATACTACTATTGGTCCTTTTCTCTTAGTAACCTTAATCTTACCTTTTTTTAAAGTGGTATTAGAAGTAAGGGTATATTTTCCTTTCTTATCTCGAAAGATGATACCCTCTTCTTCTAATACTTTGATAGACATCATAAATCTCCTGCTATCATGAGTATCTAATGCTTTAGATATATCTTCTAACTTCATAATTTTATTCTTTTTCATACTAAGTAATGTAACTATACTGCTTTCCATTTAAACCCTCCTGTTAGTTGTTATTATTTTTTTTCTTTTTCCCTTTATTCTCCTCTTTCTCATCATATACTTCGAAGTCTATTTCTGATTTATCTTTATCTGCTCTTACTACTCTAATGGTAATTTTATCTCCAAAAGCATACTTCTTCTTACTCTTCTTTCCTACTAGAGCCATCATATCACTATCATATATGTAATAGTCGCCTTTTATATTCTCTACTTTTATTAAGCCTTCTACTGTGTTATCTAGTTCTACAAAGATACCAAACTCTTGTACTCCGGAGATTATTCCTTCATATATTTCTCCTATATGGTCCATCATATATTCGGCTTTCTTCATTTTGTCGACATCTCTTTCACAGTTCTGAGCGTCTTGTTCTCTAATTGAACAATGTTCACTCTCTATTGGTAAGGCTTCTCTTGCTTCTGCGATTACTTTTTCACTATAGTTGTAGTTGTAATTTTTTAATAGTCTATGTAATATTAAATCTGGATATCTTCTGATAGGAGAAGTAAAATGGCTATAGCACTTACTTCCTAAGCCAAAGTGGCCTATATTTATATCAGAATAAACGGCTTTTGATTGACTTCGAATAGCCATATCGTGTAATACTCTAACTTCTGGTACTTCTTCTAGTTGTTTTAATATATGTTGTAAGTCTTTAGGAGAGTCTATCTTACTCTTTCCATTTACTACATATCCATGAAGTGATAAGAACTTCATAAAGTCTCCTAGTCTCTTTTCATCTGGTTTATCATGAACACGATATATACCTGGTAGATTTTTATAGTAGATTGAACTTGCTACTGTCTCATTAGCCGCTATCATAAAGTTCTCGATTAGTTCTTCACCTGTTCTTTGTACTCTAGCCTCTATCTCTATTGGATGACAAGCATCATCTACTTTAATCTTAGCCTCAGTACTTTCAAACTCTATATATCCTCTACCTATCATTTTTTTTCTAAGTATCTTGGATAACTCTTCCATTAGTCTTAGAGTGTCTTCATATGGTTTATATTCATCACTAGGATTATTTTCTTCTAGTAACTTATTTACTTCTTCATATGTCATTTTCTTTCTACTTCTTATTATTGACTTGAATATTTGATAACTTGTTATATTTCCTTTATTATCTATTATCATTTCACAAGTAAAGGCAAATCTATCTTCATTTTCATTTAGTGAACATATTCCATTGGATAACTTATGAGGAAGCATTGGAAGTACTCTATCTACTAAGTAAACACTAGTACCACGAGAATATGCTTCTTCATCTAAGGCTGAGCCTTCTTTTACATAATATGAAACATCAGCGATATGGACTCCTAGATGATATTTATTATCTTCACTTTTGGTTAATGATATTGCATCATCTATATCTTTTGTGTCTGCTCCATCTATTGTAAATATTTCTTTATCTCTAAGGTCTCTTCTTCCACTTGATAATTCTTTTTTTATTTCTTCTTCGGTTAAATATGATGGAATACTATCTAGTTCTAGTGCTACTTCTTCTGGAAAGGTTGGACTAAAATTATATTCATAGACAAAGGATAGGATATCTACTCCAACATCATTTTTATGTCCTATTATTTTGATTATCTTTCCTACTCTTTTTCCATCTTTTATTGGCTCTACGACTACTTTATGTCCTTCTACTGCTCCATTTAAGTTATCTCTTGGTATATAGATATTTGTTCCTTTTTTATCTGGTTTTACGAAATAGTCATTATCTATCTTTATTACTTCTCCTACTAAAGGGTCATAATTTCTTTTAATTACTTTAATTATCTTTCCTTCTGGTCTAGTCATATCTTTATTTAGATATTCAAATAATACTAAGTCTCCGTCCTCTGCACCATTTATATTCTTCTCATTTACATAGACATCTTTTGAATCTTTATTTATTTCAATAAAACCAAATCCTTTATCGTTTAGTATAAGATTCCCCTTTACTAAGTGACTATTTTCTAGTAGTAGATACTTTTTCTTCTTTTCACTATAATATAAAATGCCATCACTTACTAGACTATCTAATATATTCTCTAGGCTTTGATATTCTTCTATACTTGTAAGTCCAAGCATATCATTTAACTGCATTATAGTAAGAGATGTATTTTCTGTTAATTTCTCTATTATTATTTCTTTCACTAAACTCTCCTCCTTTTTATTCAAAAAGACTTAAAAATATATTTTAAGTCTTATAATGATATTATTAAACATAATACAAAGAAAGTAAAACCTAAAACATATGTTAATCTTGTAACAAATAGTTCAAATCCTCTTTCTTTCCTATTTGCAAACAAATCAGATGTTCCCCCCTGAATTATTTGTGATGCAGATTCTGCTTTACCACTTTGTAGTAAAACGACTGCTATTAATAGTATTGATACAATTATTAATGCTATTTCCATAGTTAATCTTCCTTTCACACATTATTATTATAGCAAATATATTATGGTTTGTAAATATTTTGTCTTGTTTTTTATGTTACTTTTACTCAATCTAAGCCTTATTGTCTTAGATTGTCATTTATAGCCTAAAAGTCTATAAATGATTAATTATGGGTGTGACTATTTGGGGTGAAGTGCTTTTTTTACTAAATAATTACTTTTCTAACTTTTTCCCTACTTTATAGTGAATTTTATTAGTATTATTTTTACCACAGTATTATCCATTAAATTAACTTTTAGACATATAATCATATATTTAAATTAATATACATCCTCTAAATTGATAATAAACGCATACTTTTATATTTCTAATTTTAATATACAAAAATTTGTGATAGAATATATATATGTATAACTTTAACTGATTATTTAACTAGAAATACATTTTCAAGTTAACATATCGGTCAATTTGTTGTATTTTAATTAATTATTTAGTTTAAGAGGTGGCGAAATGAAAAATTATATAACTATCACAAATGAGTATTTTGAAATATTAATTCCATTATCATTAAAAGAATATGGTGAGGAAGTATTAAATTATTCAACAGACAAAGTAAAAGAGTTTTTGTCATTTTTTAGAGAACAAAATTGCGAAAAAATAAAAGGAGCATTTCTAATTAATCATGATGACTTTATTAATAGAATTAAAGAGGTATCTGCTCCCAATTCACCATTACCTCCTGAATGGGCTACAGGATGTTTCTATGGCGGAGAAACACAAATATTGCTTAATGAAAATAGCCCTTATGAAAATTTTAATACACTTGCTCATGAAAGTTTTCATTTACTATTTTCTAAATTTGTCTATAAAAAAAATAACATTGAAAGAATTGTATGGCTTGATGAATCACTTGCTAATAATTTTGATGGATCAACAGATAAACTAATAAAAGACGGAACATTCAAAAATATTATTATTAAATTAATAAATAATAACAAATTGCCTAATATGAATGAGTTATCGTTTTCAAAAGGTAATATTATAACAAAAGAATACAATGGCTATGACTTATTTAAAGTTGTTGGAAGATACTTAATAGAAACAAAAAGTGATTTATTAGATTATATAAATAATAAAGAAAGAATTATAAATGATGGAAAGAAGATTCTCGAAGAGAGCTTAGACTACTTTATATCAAAATATAACTTAAAATAAAGGATATTATACATTACTTCTATAATTTTAAACTTGATATTTTTTTATTAATAATAGACAGATATTCTAATAAAAGAAAAAAAGTATCTGACCTAATTCTTTTCTTTGAACTAGTCAAATACTTTTTTACTTAATATTGAATACCCCAAACAACCAAATCTTTAGCCTCTTTACCACAGACTATACATTTATCATCAATCTTTTCTTCATTAAATGGGATACATCTGGATTTACAACCTCTAATTTCTTTTATTTTCTCTTCACAAGCGGTATCTCCACACCACATAGCCTTAATAAAACCAGGATGATTGTTAATAATATCTTTAAACTCCTCTAAATCTGTACAAGTATAAGTCATCTCTTCTTTTCTTCTAAGAGCTCTATCATACATATCTCTTTGAATATCTTCAAGTAATACTTTAACATCATGAATAATATCTGTATTAGTAAATACTTGTACCTTCTCTCTAGTATCTCTTCTTACTAAAGTAATCATATTATTTTCTAAATCTCTTTTACCTATTTCTATTCTGACAGGGATACCATTAACTTCAGCCTCAGCAAACTTATATCCAGGACTTCTATCAGTATTATCAATATATGCTTCGATACCTTCTTCTTTTAATTTATCTAAGTAATCATTAGCAAGACTTAATACTTCCAAATCCTTAGTAATAGGAATGATAACTACCTTTTTAGGAGCAATTTTTGGTGGAAGAACAAGTCCATAATCATCAGAATGAACCATTATAAGAGCACCAATCATTCTAGTAGATGCACCCCAAGAAGTTTGATAAGGATACTCTAGTTTATTCTCTCTACTAGTAAACTTAATATCATAAGCCTGTGAAAACTTCTGACCAAAGTAATGGCTAGTAGCGGACTGAAGTGCTACACCATTATACATAAGAGATTCTACTGTATAAGTATATTCTGCTCCTGCAAACTTCTCTTTCTCGGTCTTTCTACCTACAATACTTGGAATTGCTAAATATTCATGAAAGAAATTATTATAAATATTTAACATATTTAAAGTTTCACTTTCTGCTTCTTCTTTTGTTTCATGAATAGTATGTCCTTCTTGCCATAAAAATTCACGACTTCTTAAGAATGGTCTAGTTTCCTTCTCCCATCTTAATACACTACACCACTGATTATATAGTTTAGGAAGGTCACGATAAGAACTAACTACTCCTCTATAATAGTCAGAGAAAAGTGTCTCAGAAGTAGGTCTTATACATAATCTCTCATCTAATTCTTTATTACCACCCATTGTAACCCAAGCAACTTCTGGAGCAAATCCTTCGACTAATTCTCCTTCTTTTCTAAGTAGATTTTCAGGTATTAATAAAGGCATATAAACATTTACATGTCCTGTTTCTTTAAACTTACTATCTAGTCCTTTTTGTATATTTTCCCATAAAGCATATCCATTAGGCTCAAAAACAATACAACCCTTAGTATTAGAATATGTTGCTAAATGGGCAGCATTTACTACATCAGTATACCACTTAGCAAAATCTACATCTCTACTTGTTATTTTAGTATTTTGCTTATTATTCATAAAAATCCTCCTAGTCTTAACTTCTTTTTATTTTTTTAAATCTCACAATATTTACTATATCACAACTTACCTATGAAATCAATATTTTTATAAATATTTATCTCTTAATACTTATTTTTTTTATTAGTTTATATCCTTCGTTAGAAGTAGGTTTATCACTTGCTATTACATCTCCTTCATAACCATTTTTATATGTCCATATTCCTTCTTTATTTAACCTACAAAAATGATAATCAGGAGGAAAACTACTTGTTACATATTTCTGTTTAGTATCTTGGAATACTGCTATTTTATAGGGAGATAAATCATATTTATCAGTAGTATAATCAATTTTAAGTATATCTAAATCACTATATATAGCATTTAATAACTTCTTTTCAGTAGATATATCAGTAATACCACTTAATACTCCAGGATCAATATCAAATACATTAAAGTCCATCACTTGGTAAAAACTTTCTTTAAAATACTTAGGTAATTTAAGTCTTAGAGCATAACCATAACAATTAATATCACTAGTATTCATATAATAATCAATTTCTTCCTTAACTGAAGGATATTCTTTTAACTTTCTTAATCTAATTCTTAAATATTTAATATATAACTCTAATAATTCATTATAATTTAAATTATTATTTTTAACTTCTTTTTCTATATCTTTAATACTTTTCATTATTATCTTCCTATATCTAATTTCTTAATAAGAGAGTATCCAATATTACAAGTAGGTTTTATATTTTTAATAACTCTTCCACTATATCCTTCTTTACAAGACCAAATACCATTATTATTTAATCTCCAGAAATGAAAGTCTCTTAATCCATCATCTATTAAAATAGATTTTTGATAATATAATGCTATTTTATATAAATGACTACTATCTATACATTCATTATATTTAATTCCTAATACATCTAAATCTCCATATAATCCTTTAAGTAAATCTTCTTCTGTTAGAATATCATGTATACCACTAAAACAACCTGGATAGAAATCAAAGTCATCTCCTAGTTCTCTATCAAAAGATTTTGCAAAGTATTCTGGTAAATCTAATCTTAATGCATATCCATAACAATTAACTACTTTATCATTCATATAATATTTATAATCACTTCTTATACTTGGTATAGAACTCTGCAATTCTTTTACTAATTTTATATACTTTATATATAATTCTAATAATTCTAAATATGATAAATCATTATTTATTACTTCTTTTTTTATATTATCTATGCTATCCATTATACTGTTACTCTCCCTCTTTAGTTCTTAATACTATACCATAATATTATTTAAAATGCAATTATTTTTTGTGTATTATATTCACAGTGAATACTTTCTAACTTAGAGATATACAAATAAAAAAAGTACACTCGTACTCTCTTTATAATTACTAAAATGTTATTGGAGTTGTTGATGTAAATGTATAGTCTGTTCTTGGACTATTTGGTAATTTATTTTTATCAATATTAAAATATCTCCTAAATATACTATTTGTAAGAGAGACAAATAATTTGGCTCTCTTACACCACGGAAGACTACAGGCTCCCGTGGAAATAATAATAAATATATCCATTTAAGAATTAATATCAGTATTTATAACCTCTTTATATGAAGTAATATCTTCAGTACAAGTAATAAATAAATCTACTAGTATTTTACTAGATAAATCTTCTTCATTAATAACCTTAATATTAGTAATATCTACAATACCTGAATACTTATCTAATAGTTTCTCTTTAGCAGTCTCTATAGCCTTCTCTCTAGCAGTATCATATGTATATATATCATTTATAACCTTAGTCTCATATTCATCTTCATAAGTTAAAGAAAGAGGTATAATATTATTATTAAAAATATATTTTATATTTCTATCAAAGGATTTATATTTATGAAAATCAAAGAATGATATTCTTTTATCTAGTAAGTTAAAGACTAGTACTTTCTTCTTTTTACCTGTATATATTGTTTCGTTATAAATATAAGGATACTCTACTCTAACTGTATACCAAACCTCTCCCTCTACTCTTCCACTTGCAGACTTTGATACTTTACTATTATTTGGAAGTGTTATATCTGAAGATATAATGGTATCTCCTTTTTTTACATAAGTATCTACATTTCTAACTTTCTCTCCTGATATGGCATATATTTTCTTAATGACTGCATTCTTTGAAGATACTATATCATATACTTTATCATCTATATTATCTTTATTTATTATTCTCTCTTCTACTCTAACTGTATATTTAGTTCCTTCTCTTATTATTTCTAGCCATTCTAATGTATCTTTATTGTCTTCTAGTATCTTCTTTTTTATTTTTTCTATTTCTTCATAATCTTTAACAAAACTATATTTTTTTATGCCATTTTTATCTAACTCTTCATTTACTAATTTTATTATGTTGCTATTTGAATGAATTACTTCTATACTAAATATGATATTTGATAAGGTATAAATCATAAGCAGTCCTACTAGTAAAAATATTAGAACAAATATATTCTTCTTTATGTATTTTAATAGTCTTAATTTTCCATAGTATTTTATTATTTTTATATTATATATTGTTTTTAGTCTAAGTACTTTATCTAGTTCGTTATAATCTATTATTATGTACATGGTGTTATAGGACTTTGGTATAACTTTTTCGATATTTACTTTGTTATTTATTAGTCTTCTTAAGAAATTATCTACATTTCTTCCTTCTATTTTTATTTTTATACTACTGTTAAATAGTCTAAATATTTTATCTTTCATAGTATCATACTCTTTCTACATAAAAGTAATATTCTCTATATTTCCTGATATTAATATCTCATTATCCATCATTCTTGTTATTACTAGATTGCTTCCTTTTATTTGATATACTTTTTCTTCATATCTAATACTTATTATTTTAGAGGTGAAATCTAGTATTTCGGTATAGTTTATGATATCTAATTTGTTATATTTATATATCATACTATATTTTTTATCATTTATATAATTATCTAATCTATTTAATATTTTCATAATAATATATATGTTGTGGTATCTTAATTTATGTAAAATATTTATTTTTTAGGTGAATGTAGTACAATTTTTAAATCATTTATCATATGTTATATTGAATATAAAAAAGGGGTGGATTATATGTGTAACAATGAAAATAATTCTTGTGAGAATTGCATTGCAGACATTCTAAAGGTTATTCTTATACTTCAGCAAAGTGTATGTCAAAATGACTGCTGCTTAGAGACTTGTGACAGAGGTTTTTTAGGTCAAAATAGTAGTTTCTGCTACAACACTAGACCTATAGTATTATATACTTGTGGTAGTGGAAATACACCACTTGCTATGCCAATAAGTAAAGACCCATCTATTACTACTACTAGCAATGTCTTTAGACTTGAAAAATTAGATGGCTGCTGCGCTACTTGTAGAGTACTTGCTAATAATACTGATGAATCTAGTGTATTTCCTTATGAAGCAACTAACTCGTTCTTTACTATTAACTTGAACTGCTGCTGCGTTCTTAGATGTCTAGATGATACTTTTGTTGAATGTATATAAAAACAGGTGATTAAACCTGTTTTTTTGTATTATAAAAGCCTATGATTGGATTGGTGCTATTTTGCCTAGTTACTTGATAGTTTATATGTTGTGTTCTTTCTTTTTGATTTTTATGGTTTTAAGTACTAGGATTTTTTTATTTGGTTGTATTCGTTTATAAAGATTAGGCTGTTTTCTTGTTTTTCTTGTAAACAAAGGGCTTTATTCGTTCATACTATGTTAAAGAGTTATATATTTTTGACTCTTTTCTTTATTTTAGTATTATTATATTCTTTGTTATAGAGAGTGTTTATTCTCTCTTCTTCTTTGTGAATTTGTTTATTTACATTTATGGTAACTATGGTATCTGTATGTTCATTCTTCCTATTGGTAGCATTTTTATCTTTACTTAATTTATTAATACTAGTTAATACTCTTTCTCTTTCTTTTGTTTCAATATTTATGAGATTATTAATTTCCATCATTTTGTTTTTTATTTTAGTATCGTCATAAATGATACAGGTAGCGGATGTTACTCCAAATAAACTAATGAGAGGTATTAAGATATGATTTAGTTCAATGCCTATAGTATGGTTAAATAGTATTATAGGAATAATTAATATTAGAGAAAAGAAAGATAGTTTTCTCGATATTCTTTTTATTTTGTTATGTTTTTTATACTTTTTATTATATCTATTATATTCTTTGTTAAGACTTTTAATGTCTTGTTCTAAATACTCTGAAATATTCTCTAATTTTAATATTTTAATTATGTTATTTGTATACATTCTCTTTCTAGGAAGCATATCTTTTTTATCAAATATTATTATGTTATCAGAATTTTTTGGTATAAAATAATTATTATTCATAAATAGTCCTTTCTTCTTTATAAATATTATACATTAAATTATATGAAAGTCAATAATGTAAATATTGTAAAGTTTTGTTGACTAATATTTAAAAATAAGGTATATTTATCATAGAAGGAGATGTATATATATGGATATGGAAGATTTTGAGAGTAAATATAATGATGCTCAGTTAGAGAGAATGCTAAATGAAAATGCAAATAGAAATAGAGTTAGTAATAAATCGATAGGAAAAGATAAGGTTACTAGTTATAGTAAGAAGAAGCAGAGTAAAAAGTTATTAGGTAAGAATGGGAAAATAATACTTACTATTGCTCTTTTGGTGATAATGGGGATTAATACTCCTAAAGCAATTAGAACTGTTAGGTATGCTTCTGACTTAAATAAGGCTATTAAGATAGTTACAGAACAGGCAAATGATAACTTAGAAAATGCTAACTTAGTTGATGTTGACGATAAAGGTAATGTTACGATAAAAGATGGAGGAAATAGTATTAGTGATTATGGTAGATTAAACTTATGTGATCCTTCAATAGCAGAAATATATGCTTATGATAAGGCCCTTGATGGTGCTGGAGATACTATTAATACTGAGTTTGAAAAGTTAATAGAGGCTACTAGTTACAAAGATGGAATGTATAACTATACTTCACTAGCCCAATATTATACAGTAAATGGATTAGTTGATAAAGATGGAAAACCTAGTGGAGCAGAGTTTAAGAAGTATGCTGAAGAACAATTAGTAAAATCATATCGTGATGGTACTATTGATGATATTATGACAAGTGTAGTAAATGAAAGTAGAGGTAAATAAAATGGATACTATTGTTTTAGATGATAATATTGAATATATTATTGTAAAAGAAGAAAGAATTGATAATACTCTTTATACTTTATTTGCTAATATAAATGACAATACTGATATTTGTTTTAGGAAAACTACAAGTGATGAAGAGGGAAACCTGTATTATTCAGGTTTAGATGATGAAAAAGAGTTTGAGAAAGTTAGTGCATACTTTGCAAAGGTAATGTTAAAGGAAATAGATTAATTGGTTCTATTTCCTTTTAATATCTATAGTATATTTTGATTTTCCTCTATAATTATTATCTTTATCAAAGTCATCATCATCATCATAAGTAAAGGCTGTTAATGTAATATAATCTACATCATCTATATCATAAGTAGCAAATATCTTAACTGATGATAAAATAGTATTATCTTCCATACTCTCTAGATGACTATAATATACTCCATCAGGAACATTAACATCATCATATAAATATACATAAATATATTTTCCATATCTATATATATCTGGCTCTAAGAAGTTGCCCCCTTCCCTAGTACCATCTTTTAAGGTATAAGTTATGTTATAACCTATTTTATATTTATCTATATCAGTATAATTGTTATAATATTTCTTCCAAGTATCTTTGAAGTTACTACCACTGATAGAACTATCATTAGTTAGAAATACTTCAAAAGAGCCAATATCTTGCATACTATTAAAATCAGCATAATATGTATCTTTAATTATCTCTTTATTATAGTAACTTCCGTTAGCGGGATATATACCAACATTTATTATATTATCATCTACATAATTATCTTCTTTAGTGATACCAGATACATTAATATCAATAGTATCTTTATCCTTAGTAGCAGCAAATGAGCAGCCACTTAGTAAGAGAATAAATACTCCTAATAACTTAACATACTTCATATAATCTATCTCCTTATCTACTACTCTTTCTTTCTTTTTCTAAAACTATTCTTTCTAGTTCTTCTTCAGTATAAGTAGTAAGTATCTTTTTTAATTTACTTTGCATAATGTGTTCCTCCTATTTACTTAAGTATATCACACTTTAGGAAAAATAAAAAGAACTCTTATGTTCTTTATAGATATTTTTTTAGTTCCTCTACTGCTTCTTCTCCTAGAGATGTATATTCTTCTGCTAGTTTATGGACTTCTTTATCTAAAGATTTATTATTTAGTATTCTTCTTCCTTCTATGATACCCATATTTGTTCCTTGAACTAGTAATTCTGTTAGTTTTGAGTCAGTATCATCTGTCATTGTTTTCATTTCTATACCCCAAAAAGTCATCATTTTTTCCATTTTATTTATTTTATGAGGTGTATCATCTTTATTGTATTTTGGATACATATCATTTATCTTCTTAGATATTTCTTTATACTTCTTATTTTGTTTTTCTAGTTCTTTTTGTAATTTTTTATTTTCTATTTTATCATAAATATATGATATAGCAGTACTACCCATATTACAACCTTTATTTAATTCATCTAATGCATTTATATTATCTTTCATATCTTTATTCCTCCATTTATATTATGGAAGTATATTTATAGTTTTATACAAATATATTATTTTATTCACTACAAGCCTAATTATATTAGTCTTGTTAGTGCTATTTAGAGCCAATATAAATATATTGTCTCTAAATAGGTATCAACCATACTTATTATATATAAGTATTAACTAAAATACATTTACAAAGGAAAGTAATTATGAGATAATATATCTATCTATATGAAAGAGGAGGAATAATGAATAATAATTTAATTAAAGCAGAAATAAATGTTAATAATAATAAAGTGAATATTATAAGAATCGGAAGTGAAGAATATATTTCTTTAACCGATTTAGCAAGAAGTGAAAATTCAGAAAGTCCTGCAGATGTTGTAAAAAATTGGCTAAGAAATAAAGAGACAATCTCTTTTCTCGGAGTTTGGGAAGAACTAAATAATGAAAACTTTAAACTGATCGAATTCGACCAGTTTAAAAATGAAGCAGGAAGGAATGCTTTTACTATGTCACCACAAAAATGGATTAGAGAAACAAATGCTATTGGAATAATTTCTAAATCTGGAAAGTATGGCGGTGGAACTTTTGCACATTCTGACATTGCTTTAGAGTTTGCAAGTTGGATTAGTCCCGAATTCAAATTATATTTAATTAAAGAATTTGAAAGGTTAAAAAGAAATGAAGCATATCTAGAAAAAATAGATTGGAATGCTAGTCGCGTTTTATCAAAGGCAAATTATAGAATACATACAGATGCAATTAAAAACTCAATTATTCCTAATTTACTTACTGAAAAACAAAAAAAGTTTGCATACCCTAATGAAGCAGATTTACTGAATGTTGCATTATTTGGAGTAACTGCTAAAGAGTGGAAAGAAAAAAATCCAAACTTAAAAGGTAATCAAAGAGACTATGCTGATATTAGACAATTATTAGTTCTGTGTAACATGGAAAACTTAAATGCTATAATGATTAATGATAATATACCACAGTCAAAAAGAATAGAAAAATTAAATAAAGTCGCTATACAACAATTAAAAATCCTAGAAGGTGATAAAAATTTAGAGCAACTAAAAACTAATGCAATAAAAAAAATTGAGAGTTAATATTAATTTTAGTTATGTAGCAAAATAATACTAATTGAGTCTCAAGTTTCTATTATATAAATAAAAATACATTTACAAAGGAAAGTAATTATGAGATAATATATTGTAGAAAGGAAGGATAATATGAATATTAATAATAAATTAAAAGAATATATAGAGGGAAATATATTTACAAGTTATGAAAGAAATGATGAAGGTCATAATTTAAAACATATTAAATATGTAATAGATAGAAGTTTAAAGTTTGCTAGTACTATAGAGAATATTAATTATGATATGGTTTATACAATAGCAGCATATCATGATATCGGTCATTATATAGATGCTAAGAATCATGAGAAAGTATCTGCAGATATGCTATTAAATGATAAAAAGTTAAGAGATTTTTTTACCGAAGAGGAAATACAAATTATGTCTGAAGCAGTTTACGACCATAGAGCAAGTATGGAAGGAGAGCCAAGAAGTATATATGGTAAAATTGTATCTTCTGCTGATAGAAATGTCTTAATTGAAGAGCCTCTTAGAAGAACTTATTCATACAGACTAGAACATAATCCTGATGATACTTTGGATAGTATAATAGAAGAATCTAGAATACACTTAGTTAATAAATTTGGTAAAAAGGGATATGCTAGTGAAAAGATGTATTTTGAAGACTTGGATTATAAAAAGTTTTTAGAAGATATAAGTGCTTTAACTAGTGATAAAGAATTATTTAGAAAGAAGTATCTTGAAACAAATGGTATTAATGATAATTTAGATGGTAAAATTAAGGTTAAAGAGTTAAAAAGAATATAATTAAAACGAGTAAATTACCCGTTTTATTTTTTAGTTAATCTTTTTTGATATGCTCCATCTATTTTACAATCGTATGTCTTAATAGTTCTATCTTCTAAAAAATATCCTTCATAATTAATAAATGGATATGGTAAATTATTTATATCAGCCCAAATTAGTTCTTCACATTTATCTTTTTCTACTATTTTAGGAAGACCATTATACTTTGATATTTCAAAATAATAATCAATATATGGTTCTAATATTTTTTCATCTATCTCAAAGTAATTTCTTCTTAAAACAACATAACTATTAATTATACCTTTAGGATTAATTTCGATATCTAATTCTTCTTTTGCCTCTCTAATTAATGCTTCATATTGGTTTTCTCCTTGGTCTATATGACCTGCAGGAAGAGCATAATATCCAGGCCATAATTTTGTACCTTTTCTTTTTTGAAGTAATATTTTATTATTATCCATTATTATCATATGGACGGCACTTTTAAACATTTCTTTCATTTATATCACCCTATAATTCATCAAAACTTTATCAGTAACAAAACAGTTCTATTTCAAACAAAAGTGGAATTATCATCAATAGAATATCTAAATTGATTATTTATTTTTGTTGCTTTAAAACTTTTGAATATTCTTTATCATTTTGATTATCAAAACATTCAATATTTCTAAGTTCCATATTGTGTTTAGCATAAATATTTGTCACTTCTTCTAAAGTAACATTTTCAACATACCAATCAAAATACTTTGAATATAATTCACTTCTTTTAAATAATAATAATCTTCCACTAACCATAAATAGATTTAGAATTTTATCTTCATCGTTTTCTTTAACTCTTTTAAAACCAAATCTTTCTAAGCCAAAAACACCATCAAGTGCTCTAGTAGATTTATAAAACCAAGGTTTAGTACCATCTATTTTTTCTGTGAAATCAATTAAATATGATAGTACTTTAAAACCTTCTTCTCTAGACATTTCTTCTGGAAATCTAAAAGTATTGCAAGGCCAAGTTATTACGCCAACATTATTATCTTGTCTTCCAATATATTCATTAATCCTGTGATAGTCTATAAAATATAACCTATATATATCTTGATTACCAATAGGATGATTCTCAAATGTAGCATCAAATTCAAAATCTCTAGAGACAGGTAATTCATCTGCTAAAAGTCTCTTTTTAAATTCTAGTAACTTCTCTTTTAAGTTCATATATAAACCTCCTCCCTCATGCAACTATTATACCATAATTTTAATTATTATTTGCATATTATGCTTGATAAATAATAAAAATATGATAAAATATAGTGTAGATATTGATTTATATCAATAAATATAAAATTTAGAAATGGAGGTTTCTATGGATATTAATTATGAATTAAAAAGATTAAGAGACACAAAAAAACAAATATTGGCTAGTAGAAATAATTTAAGAGAAAGTCAAGAACAAGAACTAGCAGAAGCAAAATCAAAAATTGAAAAAAAATACAATATTTTAATTGAGAGTAATAATATCGACTTAATTAATATAAAAAACAGAATCTATTATCAGTGTAAAGTTATAGAACAATATTCAAAATTCAATTTAAAAGACATTAGTAATATATTGGCTAGTTTAATAAGTACTTATAAATCTGAAAGTTTTATAGTTATAGATTTATCATATAAAATTAAAGGTGCTTTATTTAATGATGCATTATTTATTATAAATATGAAAAAATTAGAATACTTAACTTCTAAAGTAGAGATTAAGAATAAACACATTAATAGTTTAATAAAAAATGGTTTTATAGTTAAATTGGTGACATCATTTTCAAAGAGTCAATTTCCTACTGAAATATCATTTTATACTGCAGATTCTAAAGGTGGAATAAATCAAAATGTAAACTTTGGATGTTTTGAATATGCAAAATATTTTATTGACTATCTAATAAATTATAGAATTGAAAATAATCTTAATGAAATTTCTTTTAGTGAATTAGAAATGTTAAAAAATAAGTTTATATGTTGTAATTTAAATCAAATAAAAGAATATCATGAATCTTTGGACGAAGCAAAAAGAATAAAATTTGAAGAAGCACTAGATCATGATAGGCAAGTAAGAAACAGAAAGTTACAAAAAATTTTAAAAAGTCAAAAATAAAAGCCATAGCATACTTCATCACTTATTAGTGAAAGTAGCAAGTAGGCTTTTTCTTTTTTCACTTTTTTTGGCAATTATTAATAATCACTATTTAATCGTTTTTGAATAACTAAACTTTTTCTTTTTGTTTCTTTTTTTAAATCTTCTAGAGTAAATCCAAATATTTTTGAAAGATATAATATTTCTACTAATAACTTTTTTATAACTTCTTTATCTAGTTCTTTGTTTAAATCAGTGCCATATTCATAAAGCTTTAGAAACACTTCAACTACATTTCTATCATTTTCTTCTATAAAGTCTTCATTTAATGATACATCAGTAATATTACAAAAATAAAGAATCATAAACAAACAATCTATATATTCTTCTAATATTTTTTCTTTATTTCCAGATTGCTTTGTACTCCAAAACTTAAAACATCTTGTTTCATTTGCTAATTCACCAAACTCTACTAATAACTCAAGTTTATATTTTTGAATTATTTCTGGTGATTTTATATTATATTGTAATGAAAATAATTCATCTAAATATTTTGTTTCTTTATAAATACTTGTTATATCTAGCATCGTTACACCCTTGCCTATCACAACTATAAAATATTTTATACCTGAACTATAGAAGTTCGAGTTTAATATCAATTATGGTGCCAAATGTAAGAATCGAACTTACCTCTAGGCATTACGAGGGCCTTGTTCTACCACTAAACTAATTTGGCAAATGTTTCTATATAATTATATCACAAAAATACAATTATATAGATATTTTTTTATAATTTCTCTAATTTATTATTAATAATAGAATATAAATATATATATGTAGGTTTACCAAATACTTTTTCAATATAATCTTTATAACCATTTAATTGTTTAATATAAGCATCATCATTAATATTTTTAAGTTTATAATCAATGATTTTAATATAATCATCATATTCAAGTATTAGGTCAATTATACCATGATATGTGATATTATCTTTTTCATAAATAAATTCATACTCTTTATATGTATTAGCAGACCCTATTTCCACTTTATCTAAAAACTTAATAATAATATCTTTATCTTTGTCTTTTAGATTATCTATATTATGAAAATCTGTAAGTTCAAATAGTTCGTGTACTTTCCTACCATACTCTAGTTTTTCTTCTTCTTCCTTAGTAATTAAATGAATATTCTTTTTAGAAAAAGATTTATCTTCTTCTAGTTCTGTTTTAATATCAATATCTTTAACTTCTAGAATAGAATTATTTCTATTAATCTCTTTAGTATAATTACCATTCTTAATCATATTATAATTTTTTGATAAATTAATATTATTAATATCAATACTTTTATAATATGGTTTAGTTATACTTTCAAGAGAATACATAATACTAGCAAAATTATTGTATTTATCACGAATACTGTCATCAATAATGTCATTAATATAATAGTTATTATCTTTGTTATTAGAAGGAAGAACAAATATCATTTTCTCTTTGGCTCTAGTTAATGCTACATATAATAGTCTTATTCTTTCACTAATATTTTCTTTAATATAATTTTTATAACTTAAATTATGATAAATAGTGTTATAGAAGAAATTATCTTTATATGGAATTATAATACCATATTCTTCATCATAAGTATATTTACTAGTAGCGTCACTAATATTAAACTTACTATATAATATTCCGAAGTAGCAGATATTAAACTCTAGTCCTTTAGAAGCATGTATAGTCATAATTTTGACAGAGTCTTCTGCGGTATCTCCTTCTTGATATTCTATTTTTAAATTATTACTAATAATATCTTCAAGATACTTTTGATAATCATAAATAGAATAATTTAAATTAGAAAGATTGCTAGTAATTTCTTTTAATTTTTCTATTCTAAGTACATTAGAGGAGTAATCTCCTAGTACAAACAATCTATTATATATATCATAAGAATCTATAATTATATCTATAATTTCATCTAGAGATAAATAGTCTAATTTATCAGCAATACTTTTTGATACTTTATAAATATCACTATCTATGTAATTATTATTTACAAAGTAATTGAATAATGTATTATCATCAATGCAAAAGATGAAACTTCTACCTAGAGATAAGAATAAGTGTTTAAACTCATTATCAATAGAATTATTTTTAATTTTGATAATAAAACTAACTATATTTTTAATAATAGTAATTATCTCTCCATCTATTAAATTAACTGCTCTTACGATAGAAGTAGGAATATCATTATATTCTAATATTCTTTTATATAGTTCAAAGTTTTTACTACCATCAAGTAAGATAGCAAAATCACTATATTTAATTTTTCTAATACCATTAGTGTCTTTTCCAAAAGCAAGATAACCACTTTCTACTTTATCTTTTATATCTTTAGCAATAATAAAGGCTTCGACTTCATTATTCTTATAACTAGTTTCATTATTATATGAATATACTTCAAAGTTATTATTCTCCTTGTTATCCCCCTCCCCTTTATACATTAGATTACCATATACCATTTGATGAGATGTTTTATAATCAGCACCACCTAAGTAGTCATCCATAAGAGGATTAAACATAAGATTTATATTATTAATAACCTCTTCTCTACTTCGAAAGTTTTTATTTAAATCAATTTTTATTCCACCAATATTTTTGCTGTAGGAGTCATATTTATTCTTAAAAATATAAGGATTGGCATTTCTAAAACGATATATAGATTGTTTTATATCACCAACCATATAGACATTATTATTAGAAATATAAGAAATAAACTCTTCTTGTACATCATTAGTATCTTGATATTCATCGATTAATATTTCATTTAGATTATTCTTTATTTCATCTCTTATTTCGATATTTTCTTTTACTAATTTAATGGCTAAATTAGAAATATCTGAATATTCATAACTATTATATTTACTCTTATATTCATATACTCTTTTATCTAATTCTTTTATAATATCAATGATAGTTTTAACATAATCTTTTGTCTTATAAATACTTTCTTTAATAGAAATACTATTTTTATAGATAGTAAGGTCTTTAATATTCTTTATACAAGAACTAATTTTTTCTTTATATTCTTTAGTTATATCAGATACTCCTTTGGCTTGTGGAAGTTTAATACTAGTAATATTTTCTTTTATCTCATCATAAGTAGTAGAGTCTATTAATAAGGATAAGGCTTTATACATCTTATCTAGATAATCACTATCATCTATATATTCTAGATATTCTCTAATTTTATCTATAATTTTTAGAATATATTTGGTATATAAAGATATATCATTATCTATTTTTTCATCATTAAATGTATTATTAATATAATTATCTAAGTAAGAAGATTTATTTGTTTTTAAATCTAACTTATTATTAATACTTAAAATAAAATCAAATATTTCGTTATCATCTTTTAATGAATAAGTAGAAATAAGGGATAGAAAGTCTTTATCTTCTTTTTCATAGTATTCATTAAAAATATCTGTAAGTACTTTTCTTTTATAGAGAGTAATAACAGAGGCTTCGATTATACCAATATCTCTACTTACATTTAAATAATAGTGATATTTTTTTACTAGTGATAAAGCATAGGCATCAAATGTTGTTATATCAGCAGTATCTAACTTAGATAATTCGTGAGTTAATCCAGCCTTTTTTAGTTTGTCTCCTATTCTCTCACGCATTTCTTTAGCAGCCATCTTTGTAAAGGTTAGAATAAGAAGATTATCTACTGATACTCCATTCTTTACTTTTTCTAATACTCTTTCTGTTAGAACGGCAGTTTTACCTGAGCCTGCTCCTGCTGAGACTATAATATTAGTTCCTTCCGTATAGATAGCCTTTTCTTGTTCTTTTGTCCAAGCCATAATTATCTGCCTCTTTTCTTACCTTTATCTTCATCTATAAGTTCCTTGATAGAATCTTCATCTATATATAGCCCTTTTTCTACCCTTTTATATGGCATAAATAAAGAGTCTGCTATTCTCATTTCTTCTTCATATTTTTCCTTAGTTATATTCTTAGTTAAAATTGGCTCTACCATATGTATTAAGAAATCATTTACTGTAATAAACATATCTCTATCATCAGAATAAACTACTGATTCATTATGTTTAACTAATTTATCTCCATCATATATATCTACAAAATATAACTCATCATATTTATACTTCATCATTATCTTCCTTTCCATTAATATATACTTTATTTTCTTCTCTTAAGTAGCAGATATCTCTATATTTACAAAAACCACAACTAACATTTTTTCCATCTATTATCTTAGGATTAATATCAAAGTCAGATTTTAATATATCATCAATAACATTATCTATTATCTTATCAGTATCAGAAATAATATTATTTATCTCTTCTCTACTAAGAACTTTAGCAGTCTTATAAAAACCATTGTTACTAGTTTTTATAGTTTTAATTAGTTTAGAATCATTATAAGTAGTATCAAACTTAGATAGAATATTCTCTTCATTAATAGAGTATCCTTCTAATCTAAGATTCTTTTCTCTTTCTTCTTCATAATTCTTAGTATTATCTAGTTTTCTATCAAATAATTTTTGGAGATAAAAGCCTACTACTTCTATATTAGATAAATTCATTTTACTAGATAAATATAAATATATAGGTAGTTGAAGGCCTAGTCCATACTTCATATTTTTTAAGTCAATAGTAGGATTACCTGTCTTATAATCAATAATAGATAAATAAGTAGTATTATCTTCTTCTTTATACATAACTTTATCAATAACACCTTTAAAAGTAACCTTGATATTTCTATCTTTATTTACACATACACTCTTCTCAGTCATATGTTTATCAAAAGTAGAATAAGAATGTTCTTTTTTTACAATATCACAAATTGAACGTAGTTCTTCTTTAATATTATTTAAAATATATTCTTCTTTCTTAGTTAAAGTTCTGGCACTACTTAAATATTCATCAAAGTATTTGTCAGAAGAAAACTCTTCCTCATATATATGAGATAATACATAATGACATACATTACCGAGTAATATCTTAAAATCATCTTCTATTACACTAATCTTTAGAATATTATCAATATAATATTTAAACTTACATTCATTGTAATGTTCTAGTGATGTATATGAAAGAACTAAATTATTATTTAAATATCTATATAACTTCTCTTTTTCAATAGGAGTATATTTATTATCATACTTCATATAAGGTATACTATAATTATTATATAAAATATCTAAGTCTTTATCTTTAATATTATATTTAACTAAGTTATCTAGTTTTTCTGCTAGTAGGATTTTATTCATCATATTAGAATTATTATAACTAATCTTGTTATTTTTAATTATATTAACATCTAATAATAAATCACTTCTAGTATAAGCAGTAGTATTATCATTTAATTTATAACTAATAGTTAGATTATTGATATTACCAAGTCTTTTTATTACTTCTATTTTCTTATTTATATTTAATTTATTACTTGTATCTAATTCGAGTATTTCTTTTTCTTTATCACTAAAGTAATCACTATCTGTATGTAACATAGGAATATTTTCTTTATTAAAGCCAAGTAAGAATACATAGTCATCTTCTTCAAAATAGTCTTCTATATTACATATTTTAATACCAGTAATATTGTTATCGAAGTAAGTATTTTTAAAATCATTAGTAATTAGTTCTATTACTTCTTTTTTATCTTTTATAAAACTATAGTTATTTAGAACTTTGACTATTTTTTCTTTTAACTCTATATTATTTATACTATCTATAATGTTATCTATATCATCTAAGTTATTTAAAACTTTCTTTACTTCATTAGTAGAATATATACTTCTTTTCTTTATAGATATAGGAATATTATATATTTTAAATATTCTATATATTTCTTCATTATATTCGTTTGATATAATTAATTTTATCTTCTTTATATCTATGTTATTTTTTATTAAATTAGATATAGAATCTGCTAGATAAAGAACTTCTTCTTTAGTATTATTAAATTCATATATATTATCTATTTTATTATTCTTATATTTATAATCTACTACTGTATAATCTAAACCTTTTAATATACTTTGATAATATTTATTTATGTAATCATATCCATATATATATATCTTTTTATCTTTTACATAGTTTTTAAATCTATAATCATATATTAATAAATTATTATTATCTAAATGCTCTTTTATTTCTTTTAATAATTTCATTTTTTTGTTATCTAATTTATCACTTATATAATATAAATTATTTAAGTATACTAAAGCACTACTTAGATTAATATTATACTTTTTCATTAAGTTATATATTGTTTTATTATCATAATTAAAAGTATATTTCTTTATGAAGTCTTCTAGTGATATAAACTTTATATTATAATTATAATATTCTTTTCTTACTTTCTCTATTATTTTATTTTTTATGTTATTTGGTATTATTAATATATATTCTTGCATTTATAAATCACCTATATTAATTATCTCATATTTATAGAAAAATATAAAGTATAATTATTAAATATTTTTTTATTCTTTGTGTATTATATTCGGGGTGTAGACTTTCTAACTTAGAGATAGATAAGTAAAAAGAAGATAGTCTAGTATCTTCTTAATTAATAATACACATATTCAGTAGTCAAAGCACTTTTATTTCCTACAGCATCTATACAAGCACCTTCATAAAATTTAACCTTTACACCAACACTAGTTCTTTATTAGGATATAATCTAAATTTATATGCTTTATACACAATAGCACCAACTTGCATATGAATGATAACATATGGTTAAATTATTTTCATTACAATTTCATACATAAGTTTGCTAAAAATGCATATTTTTTATGCAACGAGTAAGTAAATAATACTGGTTAAAAAAGATAGTTCTATTATATTAAAAGGTAAGTCATATTTGACTTACCTTTTTATGATACTATTTGGTAAGGATTTGAACTGCTTCCATTTCCAGTAGTATTTATACTAACTGATGTGTTTAAATATAATGTTGGTACTATATTATATTCATACCACGATACTATTTCTGTGCCAACACTGCCATTACCTGTTACATACCATGCAAAATATACTTCTTTGGTGCTATGGCCCATTATTCTGGCATTTGATTTTCCTGATGATAGGATTGGATATAGCCAATTATTGCTTGTGCAATAAGTATCACTATAATTTGGTAATGTCATTTTAGTACAATGTTTGCGAAGACCTAATGATCCGATAGCATTACTAATTTCTGCTGCATATCCATAATCACTTGAGTATATTAAGGCAACTTTCCCAGTCCAAGTAGTGGCACGACCAGTATATACTTTTCCTGTTGTTCTTTCTAGATTATATGCTGCTGAAGGTAACATATCAATGTCGTCTCCACTTCTTAAATACCAAGTCATGTCAGGTATTAAAGTTCTTGTTTTTTCTTTTAATCCTATACTAGACATATCACAAGTTTTTGTTGCATTAATAGCGGTACTACCAGAATAGCAAGTACCACTTTTTCTATTCCAATATAATCCATCACCTGTTCCTGCTGTTCCACTTACTGGATTTAACATTTTCATAAGTCTAGCATTAACCCAGTTGCTATTACCTCTAGTGACACTATTATCTAAAGAATACTTTCCAATTGGTTCGTTTCTTACTAGTTTTACTTTACCATCAGTTACTCCTATTATTCTCCACTTCTCACAATTAGTACTTGGATAAGTATCACAGTTAAAATATATATAATTATTTGGACTTGCTCCATAATATCTTATATTATTACCTACATCTTTCATTAAATTATGTGTAGTATCATATTGATATTTTTGACCTGTTGGCCCTACTTCTGTCTTAGTGGCATTATTATATAAGTTAGTTATATATGTTGCAAGTGGTGTACCTGTACTTATTGTATTAGTTAAACTAGTAGCGACATTTGTGTTTCCTGCACTATCTTTAGCGGCTCCTGCAGTGACTGTTACTGTTTTAGAACCATCGGAAGCATGTGTTACTACTAGAGTATATTTTGTGTCACTTACTTTCGTGAATGTTCCTTTTGTTCCTTCACTTACTGTTATTCCACTAGCGGTAAAGCCTGATACTGCTTCACTAAATGTAAATGTATATGTTACAGTTCTCGATGTTGATGTACTTTTTGTTATTGTAACAGTTGGTTTTATAGTATCTATTGTATTAGTTAGACTCTTTGCTGTGTTATTATTTCCTGATAAGTCATTACATACATTTTCTTCGACTGTTATTGTTTTTGCTCCATCTGATGAGTGTGTTACTACTAGAGTATATTTTGTGTCACTTACTTTCGTAAATGTTCCTTTTGTTCCTTCACTTACTGTTATATCACTTGATGTAAAATTACTTACTTTTTTACTAAAGGTAAAGGTATATGTTACTGTTCTTGATGTTGATGTACTTTTAGTTATTGTAAGTGTTGGCTTTTCTGTATCTATATTTGTATCATTTACTAAAGTCATATTTTCAGATTTTATTATATATCCAGTACTTGATAATACTCCTAATGTTACTTTAGTTTTAACAATAGAATTATTTTTTATCTGAATATATATTTTTTTATTAGTATTAGTTTCTATACTTCCAGTAGGAGATTCTCCATCACTAAACTTATGAGTAACACCTACATCAATATCACTATTGTCAGTAATATAAAAAGAAGAATAATTAAGACCACTAGAAGTAATATTATTAATATTAATAACAATTACTCTAAAATCATTAGCTTCAATAAAAATATCAGTAGTATCAATAACCTCTTCTTCACAAGTTAAAGTAGTATTAATAGTTATTGGATTATCTATCTCAATACTAGTAGTAAACATAGCATAAGTAGAACCTATTCCTAGTCCTAATAATCCTATTGTTATTATTCCAATTAAATATAATGTTTTTAATTTTATCTTTTTCATATCTTCTACCTCCAACAGAAAAAGACTATGAAAAATCCCTAGTATTTCTACTAGTTATTTCATAGTCTTTATTATTTATTAAATTACTTATAAAGCCTTTACTTATAAGTCTTGAAAACATCCCCCCCCCTAGAACAGATTCTTGTTCGGATGTTATTATATTCTTGGGACAGCATTATGCGGGGGTTTCTACAAATCTTAAC
>USIB01000003.1 GCA_900554615.1 uncultured Mycoplasmatota bacterium
CAAGATTATGAGCATAACTACATGCTTCATTTATTTCTTCAATACTAAAGTTTTTGGCATTAGCCCTAAGTGAGAAATCTCTTCCTCCGATATAGCAGGCATCTGCTCCATAAAGATAAGCAAACTTTAACTTCTCTAAGTTGCCAGCAGGAGCAAGTAATTCTATTTTATTCATTATTACCACCCCTTAATTTATATATTGTCTTCTTATCAAAGAATCCTGTATAGGTATTATCTAGATGTTCTTTATTTAAGTATTTATCAATAATATCTATATTATTATTATAAGATAAATCAATAATTAAATTATCTATATCACTTAACTTATCTATTTCATTAATCATATTAACTAAAGGACTATATATAATAGTACCATAACTATGTTCTATAACCATATACTTCATATTATCATTATATATATAATATCTATCACTATTATTTTCTTTATCTATATATTTAAAATAATTGGTAATAAGACTTCTTCTTGAATAAAAGATTGGTAAATATCCATATACTGTATAGAATATATTCATATTTGTATTACTTTTTATATCTAATACTTCATTATAAGTAATATCATTAGTAACTATACTACCAGTAATACCTCTCTTCTTATAGAATAAATGACTATTTATACTTACATTTAAGTGTTCCATACTTAGTATTAGTTCTTTATTGATATTCATTTTCTTTATAATATTAAATACTCCTAAGTCATAAAAAATAATACCATCTATATTAGAGTTATTTATCTTGTTAAGTACATTTCTTACTATATCTAAATCATTATTATGAATCATTTTATTTATGATAACATATACTTTTTTATCAGTATTATTCTTGATCTCTATAATACTATCTATATCTAGTTCTAATGGACATATGGATAATGATTTAATACCTAGGATAATACCTTTTATATCTTTATTTAATATTTTATTTATATCTTCCTTATTACTAGGAATGACTACTAAATTACTCATAATCACTTCTCCTTTTAGATATGGCTATTTTATCTCCAACTGGAATATATTCTGTAGTAAACTCTTCATTATTATCAAGAAAACTAATAAAATCTTTAATTTTATTTACAATTCCTTTTTGATTCTTAGTCTTGATGAGAGAATTATCTTCAACTAAACCATGAAAAGATAAGTTATCTGTTATGATAGTTCCTCCTTTTACTAAGTTACTTTTATATTTTTCAAAGAAGAAAGTATTCTTACCCTTAGCAGCATCTATAAATATTAAATCATACATACTTGTAATATTAACTTCTACTGCATCTCCGTAGATAATATTTATTTGGTTATCTAGGTTATTTTTTTTGATGTTAGTAACTGCTAAATCATATCTATCTTTATCTCTTTCAATAGTAGTTACTTTAATATCTTTATCTATACTAGCCATCATTATTGAAGAATATCCGATAGCGGAGCCTATTTCAAGTATATTTTTTATATTATTTTCTTTGATATAATTAATTAAATATAATATACCATCTTTTTGCATTATTGGTATATTATTAATTCTAGCATATTCTTCTAATTCTTTCATATTACACCTTTTTTCTATTTTATTATATATTAAATATTATTATTTAGCAATAATTTAATTAAAAGAAAGAATATTATTATTCTCCCTTTATTAATTGTTTTACTTTTCTTTTAATATCTTTTTCATAAACTTTTGGATATTTATTATAGTGTTCTTCACTATTTAAACCATATTTTATACCCATTTCATTATCATATTGAAGTAATGTTCCATCTATGGTAAAACTTTTATTTTTCTTGAATAACCAGTGGTCATCTACTTCTACTGATTTTACTGGGGTATTCATGATTTTAACATCACCATTTACATAGAATATTTCTAATTTGGAATGATTTAAATGTAAAAATTTTATTAGTGGTTCATCTTCTATAATTAGACAGAAACCATATTCTTTTGAATAAAAAACATTGTATGAATAAACATCATCATTCATATCTATAACTTCAATATAATCACATAATTGCATTCCTTTAACACTATTACTATCAATATTGTTATTGTTTAATCTAAAATTCATAATAACCTCCCCTTTCAAGAGCACAAGTATTATAGCAGATTTGCCTTTATTTGTCAATTGTTTTGGTGTTTTTTCCACCAGAGGCCTAAGGTCCTCTTGGTGTTAGTTTAAGCCTTACTATATAAGTCTTAAACTAATATATCATTATATCTATCATATAGAGGACAGATTAGTATAATTCTATTTTAAAACAATACTTATATTCTAGAGTGATTATTAATTATTATTTAGTTCTTCTGTTTTGTATGCATAGTATCCTTCATAACTATAACTTGCATCAATACCTTTCATAAATACTTGTCTATCATTAATTTTATCTGTAAGTGCATTTTCTAGTAATATTTTTATTTCTGTATCTTTGATTGGACTTCTTTCCATTGCAAGTAAATAATCTTCTTTATTTACTTTACTCCAGTCAACTACTTTGTTTATTTCTTTCTTTAAAATCATATCTAGCCAAATACGAGTACTTCTTCCATTTCCTTCTCTAAAAGGATGTGCAATATTCATTTCTACATATTTTTTTATTATGTTTTCAAAATTATCTTGAGGCATATTATCTATTTTATTTAAGACTTCTTTTAAATACATACAAGAAGCAAATCTAAAACTACCTTTTGCTATATTTACTTCTCTTATTTTTCCTGCAAAAGAATAAATATCATTAAATAAGAACTTATGAATGCTTGATAGGCCATTAAATGTTCCAATTTCATATTCATTAATTTTATTTGTATCAAATAACTCTATTGCTTTTATTTTTGTTATTTTTTCTTCTTCCTTAGCAAGTTCAACTTGACTAGTAATTCCTAATTTATTTTCTAACATAAAATCCTCCTTTAATCTTTTAATATTATACCATAATTTAAATGAACATACTAGATTTTATGATATATTTTTGGTAAAATATATGTAGGTGAAAGAAAATGCTTAGTATTAAAAATAATTATAAGTATGAAGAAATAATAAAGTATTCTAAGTTTATATCTTTGATATATAGAGTGTATACTAAGGAAGAAATACATAAGTATTTAGAAGACATAAAAAAAGAATATCCTGGTGCTACTCATTATTGTTATGGATATGTTATAGATAATGATATGAAATCTTCGGATGATGGAGAGCCCTCTAAAACAGCAGGTACTCCTATACTAAATCAAATATTAAATAACAATTTAAATTATACTTTAATAGTAGTAGTTAGATACTTTGGAGGAGTAAAGTTAGGTGTTGGACCACTTACTAGAGCATATGCTAAGGTAGCAAGAGAGGTAATTAAGGAAGATAATATTATTACTTTAATTAAAGGATATAATATAAAGATAGATTTTAATTATGAAGATATAAAAGATATAGATTATATTCTAAGAAATAGTCATATTATAGATAAATCTTTTAAAGAAAGAATATCTTATAATGTACTTGTTTCAAAAGAAGTACTAGATAATTTAAGTAAGTATAACGTTACTATAAATAAAGAAGAATATATATTAAAAGAATAGAGTTTTCTATTCTTTTAATATCTGCCAAATCCTACTTTTTTAAATACTTCGTATGTTTTTTCTTTAGCAATTTTTTCAGTTATTTCTCTTCCATTATCTAATATTTCATTTAGTTTATCACTATTTATTATTTCATTATATTTATTTTGGACATCTAGAAGAGTATCTACTACTGTATCTGCTACTTCTTTCTTTAAATTACCATAATTATAATCTTTAAAATGTTCTTCAGCCTTTTTTACATCTATCTTTTTTAATGAAGAATAAATAGTAAGTAAATTAGAGATACCTGGTTTATTTATAGGGTCATAAATTACTTTATTATCACTATCTGTAACAGCGGACATAATTTTCTTTCTTATGGTCTTTTCGTCATCTAGTAAATAGATAACACCTTTACCTGTAGCATCACTCTTACTCATCTTTTTAGTTGGGTCAGATAAATCCATTATTTTAGCCCCTACTTCTGGAATTAATGACTCAGGTAATTTAAATGTATCGCCATACATTTTATTAAATCTATCAGCAATATTACGGGCTAGTTCAACATGTTGCTTTTGGTCAATTCCTACTGGTACATAATCAGCGTCATATAGTAAAATATCTGAAGCCATAAGTATTGGATAAGTGAATAATCCTACTGTTACATTCTCTTGCTTTTTAGATTTATCTTTAAATTGAGTCATACGAGAGGCTTCTCCTATATAAGTATGACACTCAAGTACCCATGATAAATTAGCATGATATAGATTTTCTGATTGAATGTAAATGGTATTCTTACTTGGGTCCAAACCACAGGCAATATATAATGCTACATTCTTAATAATTCTTTCTTTTAATAATTTTGGGTCTTGTTTTACTGTGATAGCATGCATATCAGGAACAAACATAAATGATTCATATTCTTCTTGATATTTTACCATTTGACTTATACTACCTATTAAACTACCAAGAGTTAGTTCACCACTTGGTTGAAGACCTGTTAATACTCTTTTCATATTAATACACTTCCTTTTCTTATTAATTATATAATAATATGATTTTTTTTTCAATATGTTTACATAAATATTTTTTTCTGATATACTTATAAAGTGAGGTGTTTATGGATAAAGTATATTTATATTTTATGTTATTTCTAATTTATTCTTTTATTGGTTGGGTTATGGAAATATGTGTTACTTATCCCAAGACTAAAAAAATAGTAGATAGAGGATTTTTACTTGGACCATATTGTCCTATTTATGGATATTCAAGTATTATAATGATTTTTTATTTAAATCACTATAAAGATAATCCTTTAACTGTATTTTTACTAGCAGTGGTAGTTTGTACATTTATAGAATATATGGTTAGTTTAATTATGGAAAAGTTATTTAATGCTAGATGGTGGGATTATAGTACTAGAAAGTTTAATATAAATGGAAGAGTATGTCTTACTAATGCTTTCTTTTTTGGTGTACTAGGAACTTTTCTAGTATATTATTTAAATCCTTTTTTAGAGGGACTATTATTAAAGATTAATACTAATGTACTTAATGTTATAAGTTTGGTATGGATGATAATCTTTACTTTTGATTTTATTACTTCTATGTATGCTTCTTTTAAACTTAAAAATAATCTTTCTAAAATAAAGAAAGATAATACTGAAGAAATTAAAGAAAAGATTAAAGAGAAAATAGAAAGTACATTCCTTAATAGAAGAATATTTAAAGCATATCCTAAGTATAAGATAAATATTATGAAAAAATTAGAAGAATATAAAGAAAAGATAGAAAAGGAATAATTTTCTATCTTTTTAATTTGGATTTAATTAGGTTAAATAGTCTTCGAAAAAGACTTCTGGTGGAATCATTTGTAGCATATAGGATAAGGGAAATTACTAAAGTAATAACTATAAATATAAGACCTAATTTAAGAATAGTAGTTATAAAGCCTCCTACTGATAATAGGAAATAGTTTTCTACTCTTTTTAATATAATTGCAAAAATTGAAAACATTAAAATTGATACAATATAGTATTTTAAAATACTAAATAGATTAACATTTTTCATTATTTTTTTAACTATTAAATTAGATTTCAATAGTATATTTACAATAAATGATATTGAAGTTCCTATAAGAATACCATTTATTCCAAATGGTTTGATAAGTAAAATAGATAGGAATAAATTGGTAAAGGCACAAATAAAGATATGTTTTTTATTATCTTTAAATAAGCCATCTGCATTAATGAGAGCCACTAATGGGAAATAAAGTATATTTAAAAATGATGTACTTGTGAATAATACGACTGTAATATATTCTAATATATAGTTATCTTTTCCAACCCATACTGTTATAAAGCCTCTGATTCCTATCATAAAGGTTAAACACATACTAAAGGCTATTAGGATAAACATCATCATATATTCTTTAAATAGTGGATATACTCTCTTATCTTCTTTTTTGGCAAAGACATTACCAAAGGAATAAACACTGGATAACTCTACTCTTGATGCTACTTCAGTTAAAAATCTTAGGATATAATTATAACTGGTGTATATACTTACCATAACAGGGCCACTTGCTCCCATTAACAGTAAGGCATCTACATTATTTAGAATTAAATATCCTAATTGAGTCCAGGCTAAATCTTTTGTCATTTTAACCATAGAGGTATCTTTTCTTGCTATTTCGTGTAACTCTGGATATTTCTTTTTAACAACGATTCTATTAATAACTTCTTCTAGTATCTTCATAAAGAGGATAACTATGGCTATTGATTCTAAGGTTTTAAACTTTATTGTTACAATTACTATTAATATATCACATAATAGTTTTACTCCGTTAAAGATAAGAGCATAGACATATTTTTCTTGAGCGGCACTAAGGACAGCCATATATGTTTGTCCTTTACCAAAGTAAGATATTAAATATGAAGTAGATATAATAAAGAAACATATTAAACAAGATATCTCATAACCTTCTTCGAAGTTATAGAATAAATGAAGTCCTATTGTTACTAAAAATATTATTCCTAATATTATTAAACCTATTATTCTAAATACTTTTCTTGCTCCTCCATAGATGGCATTAATATCATCTTTATTTTTTTCAGCAATTGGTTTATATAAACTATAAATTACAGCCTCAGAAAATCCTGCTTGGGCAAGGAAAACATAGGATATAATTTGATTAATTGTTTGGTAGTAGCCATTACCTACATCACCTACATACTTAATAAGTACATCCATTTTTATTATTCCAACTACGCCGATTAAAAGGTAAGGTAATATATCACATATCATATTTAGAAATATTTTTTTTGTTCTCATTTTTCACATCCTATATATATAATAACACAAATATTATTTTATATAAAGAAAAAGATATTTATTTTTTAATTTTCTTTATTTTCTGTATACATGATAAGAGCGGTAAAACAGTATATTTGTTCTTCTCCATAAATACTGCAAGAACTAGAAAGTTTAATATCTATGATATCTATATTATTTTCTTTAATAAAAGAGTTAATACTACTTTCTAAATCTTTTTCGTGTTCTTCATCAATGACTTTAACTTTCATTTTATATCACCAAAAAAAGTATATAATAATAACTATATACTTTTTGTCATATTTTATCCTCTTTTTACATCATAATATATTTTATTTTCATTTCCATCGTCATCTGTATATTCAATATATAATTTATATTTTACATTACTTATATCTTCTGATGTCTGTATTTTTCCTTTTAATACTATTTTATCACTAGTATCTACTGATAGGTTAACAGGAGAATCTAATATACCAACTGATGGATATGCTTCATCTATCATATAATTGTGGATTAGTAGGGCTTTAACATTATGCATATTAACTTTTGGATTATTAATTAATACACTATAATTAGTAATTTCTTCACCCTCTTTTTTTACATTGAAATAAACATTAAAATCAAGGTCATCTTCTGATGAAAATACTTCTTTCTTTTCTAATTCATTTTTATATTCTAAATAAGCAATTTTATCTTCTTCATTACTAGTGCAGGCTGTTAAAAGTAATATTGGTATGATTAATATAAGTATTTTTTTCATTATAACTTCTCCTCTATTCTAAGTAATCTATTATATTTTGATAGTCTTTCTCCTCTTGACATAGAACCGGTTTTAATTTGTCCTAGGTTTAATCCTACTGCAAAGTCAGCAATATAGTTATCACAAGTTTCTCCACTTCTATGAGAAATGATTGTTTTATAATTGTTTTCTTTGGCTAATTTAATGGTCTCTAATGTTTCGGTAACTGTACCAATTTGGTTTAACTTAATTAAGATAGCATTTGCAATTCCCATATCTATTCCTTTTTGGAATAATTCTTTATTGGTAACGAATAAGTCATCTCCAACTAGACTTATATTAGATAATTCACGAGTTAATATTTTCCATCCTTCAAAGTCTTCTTCAGCCATTCCATCTTCAATTGAAATAATATGGTACTTACTTGCTAATTCTTTGTAATAATTGGTAAGTTCTATCTTTGTATATTTCTTTCCTTCTAATATATATATATCGTTTTCTTCATCATATAATTCTGATGCGGCGACATCGAGTGCAATATTTATATCTTTTCCTAGTACATATCCACTTTTTTCTATTGCCTCACTAATTAACTCTAAGGCCTCTGTAGCATTATCTATTAAAGGGGCAAAGCCACCTTCATCTCCTACTCCACATAGTAAGCCTTTTTCTTTTAATACACTCTTTAGTGTGTTAAATACTTCTGAACCCATTCTTAAATTATCTGAATATTTATCTTTATTAGGTACTATCATAAACTCTTGAAAATCTAAGTTATTATTAGCATGTACTCCTCCATTTAAAATATTCATCATACATTTAGGCATACTATAATTACTTCCTAAATATTCATATAATTCTTGATTTTTATAAGATGCTGCTGCTTTTAAATTAGCAAGTGATACTCCTAGTATGGCATTAGCACCTAAATTACTTTTGTTAGAAGTTCCATCACATTCTATCATAAGATTATCTATTAATTCTTGATTTAAACAATCTTTACCTAATAAAAGTGGTTTAATAATGTTATTAACATTACTTACAGCCTTTAATACTCCTTTTCCATGATATCTATTTTTATCATTATCTCTAAGTTCAAGAGCCTCATTCTTACCAGTAGAAGCACCACTGGCAACTGATGCTACACTTTTTATTCCACATTCTAGTGTAACCTCTACTTCAACTGTAGGATTACCTCTTGAATCTAATATTTCTCTTGCATATATATTACTTATTTTACTCATAATTCTTTAGCCTCCATATTAATTATAAAGTATTAACTAGAAAAAAGCAAGAAAAAAATAGAACTATGGAGTTCTATTAATAAGAGTCAACATTTATTCTAACTAATTTATTATCCATATTATAAGAAGCCGCTTGAACAATAGTTCTAATTGAGTTTATAGTTTTACCACTATGACCTATAACTCTAGGCATATCATTTGATGATACCATTACTTCAATTAATATGGTGTTTTCTTCGTCTGACTCAAACTCTTTTACTGATACTGATTCTGAATCATCAACAAGTCTTTTTATGATTAATTCTGTAAGTTCTACTAAATTATTCATTATTTACCTTGTTTTAAATTATGGTATTTTTCCATAATTCCTGCTTTACTAAATAGATTCTTAACTGTATCAGTAGGTATTGCACCATTATTAAGCCATTTGATAGCTGATTCTTCATTTATTTTGATTTCTGCTGGTGTTGTAAGTGGATTATAAGTACCAATAGTATCAATAAATCTTCCATCTCTTGGACTTCTAGAGTCTGCTACTATAACACGATAAAAAGGTGCTTTCTTTGCTCCCATTCTTTTAAGTCTAATTTTAACTGCCATTATTATCCCTCGCTTTCATTAGTATTTTATCATAAAAAAAATATACTGTCAACCTATTTTTGTTACAGTATATGCTTTTTATTTAAAATGTTGCTTCTAATTTATCGGAAGATGAGCCTACTAGTTCAATTCCAAGTGCACCATTAAATGTTTTATTATAATCACTATCTTGAGTACTATTTGTATCTGTAAGCCATACTACAAAGTAGAATACTGTTGAGCCAGTGCTAGTGAAGACACATTTGGTATCTCCTGTATAAAAATATACATAGTCTCCTGCTGTTTTAGATATTGTCATAGCATTAGATAATGCATTGAAACTAGAGTCATAAACTTGATACCTTAAATTGGTAGTCTCGTAAGTAGAACTTACTGTTTTGACATATCCATATATTTGTTCTGAAGTACTAGTATTGGATACTGTTACTTTATATAATGAACAAACATCATAATTACTATTATCAACACATTTATTACTACTTTTACTAATAACGGTTTTTACTTTACTATCAAGAAGTGGAACTAGACTTGTTGATACTTTGATAGGTTCTAGTGTTAAAGTGGTATTTATACCGCTTCTTGTTGCAACACTAAAATCTTTAGAATCAGATGCTACTAAATAAGCATATGTTCCTCCTACTGTTAGAGCAATAATTACTGCTACTATAAGTATAGAAAATAAAATATTTTTCTTCATAATTCCTCCTACTCTCCAATAGTAGATGTATCATCAAGATTTCCTCTCATACCATCGACACTAGCAGTTAATCTTCCTGCATTAGATGTTCTATATGTAACATCTGCTGAGAAGTTTTTTCCTGCATCCTTTTCATCTTGTTCTTTATCAATATTAGTAAGCCATATTAGTAAAGTAAAACTTCTTTTTGGATATATTCCATCTACTGATTTATCTAAATTAAAGGCTTTTCCTAATGATAAACCATTTGGATTGTTTACATCTATGTGTGTAACATCTACATAGACATCATTATTTTCATCTAATACCATATAACTTAAGTTTTCAATACCATCTAAATGGAAATCAATAAGTCCTTCTACTTCTGTTTTTTCTGCAAAATTAGATATTTCTAGTCCATATGCTAGACATGCACCTAATCCTAAGTCATCTATACACTTTTGATTATATGCTCTATTGATATCTTTATCTTCAAGAGGGATTATTGGAAATCCTGTATATATTGAAGATACTCCTAGTCCTAATTTTACTTGACCTGCTGATACTGCAAGGGCATTCATTTTACTCATTGCAGATAAAGTAAAATAAGAGAAAGTTCCTCCTATTAAAAGTATAGCCATACTTAAAATAGTTGTTATAAGTAAAAACTTATTTACTTTATTATTATCTTTCATTTTTACCATTCCTTTTACTATTATAATAATACCAAATATTTACTTCTTTTTCAAGTCTTTTTTATTATTTTCTATTAAAGCCTTTAAAAGTCTTTAATAGTTATTTCTAACCTAAAGTTTAGAAATAATATATTATAAGTATGTCTATTGGGGTGAAATGATTCTTAACTTAGATAATTGTTAGTACTTTGATTTTATATCATTTCTTTATGAGTATTATAGTCTATACTTTTATACGAAATTAATTTTTCATAGGCAAGACGAGAGTATAAGAAACATAGTGGTATATTATTTCTTTTACATATTTCTTCCCTATTTTTACTATTATTAATTATATCTTTCCATATATCACTTGGAATCATTTGATTTAAAGCGTAATTGTCTATTTCTTTTTCATCATTATCATCAATAATAATTTTACTTTTTAATCTATTATAATCTTTTTTTATGTGGCCAATCTCATGATATAAAGTGAAATAGAAACTCGCTTTTTCTTTAAAGTATCTAGTTATGTAGATAGCAGGATTACTTCCCTTTACCATACTACAACCTCTTATTTTACTACCATTTAAGGCATCTTCAATGACTAAATATATACCGTATTTATTAAATAATGATATTAACTCTTCTTCGTTAAAAGGTTTATTTCTAATAATTTTTAGTTCTTCTAGTAAATTAATTAAATTATTACTTTTGTATTCATTAATTTTTTTATTAGAAATTATATTATCACATCTCTTTATCCATAAGTATATCTTATTAATATCGGCATTATCTTTCTTTTTATAAAGTATCTTTTTATTTAAATAGTTATTTATATTATCAAAACTAGATATACCAAGATAATCAAGTAAATCTATAGCATTTTGAGTATATGATGAACTATCTCGCAGAGTTATCCATTTCTTTTTAGACATTTCATTTAGACAAAAGGTATTTAAGTATTTATTAATTTCTTTTTCATTATCAAAGTGATTATTTAAGTAATTATATATTCTTTTCTTAGTTTCTACATAAAATATTAAATTAACATCTATATCTGTAATTAAACTTATACCTAACATTAACTCTTCTGATATGTTGGTTTTACCACTTAATATTTCATTCATGTGCTTGGTTGAAATACCTAAACGGTCTGCAAAATCAGTTTGTGATATTTTATAAAACTCTAAATAATCTCTTAACATACTTCCAAATCCTTGCATATATTATCCCTCCCCATAGTGTTTGTCATCTATAGAAACAAACTCTATACTTTCAATTTTTAAACTATCATAAGGATACTCACCAATTGGTTTCATAATAAGCCGAAGTTTATCATTTATTCTAGCAGTATAATATTCTTTTAGGTTTCCTTTTTTCTTTTCTATGTAATAAATATTTTTATATGGGCTAATTAAAACATCATGTAAATTATTACTAATTAATATGATATTCTTTATATTATCTATTTTTTCTTTCTCTTTAATCATATGCTTATTAATAATAATTTTACGATAATCTTTCTTATAATTGGAACTCTCTTTTATAATCACTGATGCACCTCGTAAATATATTATAACCTATTAGGTAAATATATGCAAGAAAAACTTTTGATATTTGGATATTTTTTAATAATTAGTTATTGCTTTTATATAATAGATGTACTGACATATTATTTCTAGACTCTTTATGAGGCTAGAAATAACCTCTATAGACTATGGCTATAGAGGCTATAAAATAAATTAATGTCTTGGTTTGAATATTAAAGCAAAGATAAAGGATAAAAATAGTGCTACTGAAATGCCAGCAGAGGTTAAATCAAAGATACCAAAGGCTAATCCTAAAGGTCCTAAACTATTACCAGCATCCATAGCACCATGAATTAGTAAATGACCAAATGAGGTAATTGGTATTAGGGCTCCTGCTCCTGCTAGTAAAACTATTTTATCATATATTCCTGCTATATCTAGAAAGGCTCCTATTACTACAAACATACTTGTAATATGTCCTGGTGTTAACTTTGTGTTGTCAAGAATTAACTGGGCTATCATACATACTAAACCACAAAATAGAAATGCATATAAATAGGTCATCATATATTTACCTCCAAACTAATGGCATTTGCCATACTTGGTATTGATTCTTTTTGAAATGTAAATGTTGGTGAAAATACTGCTCCTGTTGGTACTATTAGTACTCTTTTATATTTTTCTTTTAACATTTCTTTATATATATATCCAAAAACTACGAGAGCAGAACATACTGGTCCTGAGGCTCCTGCTAGTACTGGTTGATTATCTAAGTCGTACAGCATAACTCCACAGTCATTATAATTATCTCCTAATGCGATATTATATTTTGTCATCATATAATCTTTTAATATGTTTTTTCCATATATTCCTAAATCTCCTGTTAAGATGAGGTCGTAATAGTCTATTTCTCTTTTTGTATCTTTTAGATGATTATATATTACATCTCCTGCTGCTGGAGCCATTACTGCTCCCATATGGTTTACATCTGTTACTCCCATATCTACTACTTTTCCTATGGTTGAACTTTCTATCTTTACTTTACTCTTTTTATTACTAAGTAATATACTTGCTGCTCCTGTTGCTGTAAATGTTGCTGTTTTTGGTTTTGGTGTTCCATATTCGGTAGGATTTCTGAATTGTTTTTCTGCTGCCATATTATGACTTGATGTTGATACTAATATTTTTTTGGCAAAACTTCCTTCTAGATATGTACTTGCTATGGCTAAGGCTTCTCCGATAGTGGAACAAGCCTCATATATTCCTAGAAATGGTATATCGAAATCTCTAGCCATATAGTCTGATGCTGCTATCTGATTCTGGAGGTCTCCTGATATTAGGAGGTCGATATCACTATCTTTTAATTTGTTTTTGGTTAATATATTTTTACTTGCTTCTTTTAGTAGATGTGTTTCAGCCTGCTCCCAAGTCTTTTCTCCAAAATATAGGTCTTTTTTGTATTTTTTATCGAAGTATTTGGATAATGGTCCATCATTTTCATAATTTCCACATATTGTATAAGTGTCTTCTATAAAGACATTTTTATATTTTATTGTCATTCTTATCCTCCTATTATTAGTAGTCTAATTAAACCAAATATATATACTGATACTACTCCATATAGTATTACTGTTCCTGCTAGTTTGAATATATTTGCTCCTATTCCTAGTACTAATCCTTCATTTTTATATTCTAATGCTGCGGATGTCATTGAATGGGCAAACCCTGTTATTGGTATTATTAGGGCTGCTTTTACTTTGGTTACAAGGGTATCGAATACTCCGAGTGCCGTTAATATTGATGCTATGAATATTAGGGTTAGTATTACTAATACTCCTGATTCTTTTCTTGGTAAGTCAAGCCACATGCTATAACATCTAAGTAGTAGTTCAGAGAGGGAACCTAGTGAGCCTCCTACTAAAAAGGCTATTATTGCGTTTTTTGCATAATTTTCTTTTGGTGTATTTTTATCTACTATTTCTTTATATTTATTTTTATCCATATTATCACCCAGTATTAGTATTGTTCTATATTGTTAAAAATATGTAAAGAATATTTACTTAATTATTTATATGTGATATATTTGTTATAGTATAAAGAGGTGTATTTAAGATATGACAGAGAGACTCAAAAACATTTTAGATGAAATAAGAAGTGGAAAAAGGACTAATGTATATGGATTAAAACTAACAAAGGAAGACCTTTTGTCGAAAGATAGTAATGGTATTTATTTTTTGGAATACTTAATAAATAATAAAATCTCATTATATAGTTTATCCGATGTAATGAAAAATGATGCTGAGATTATTTACATACTTTGCAAAAATGAGGCAGATTTATATGTAGTTAAGCCAGATGAGAATACACTATTTTCTAAAGTTAATGATAAGAGAGTTATTGATTATATATTGGAAGCAGATAAGTTGAATCGTAATATAGTTAGTGCTGTAAAAGAAAATATGGAAATAATTGATTTATTAATTTTTGCTAATAAGTATTTCTACTTAGGATATATAAGTCAAGAGATTATTAATAAATTGGCATTTAAAGATGAAAAAGGTTCTTACTATATTGAAAGATATTTGATTAGTGAATATGCAGTGAAGGAATTAGTTCCCCTTATAAATAATCCGAATATATTACTAGAAATATGTGATAAACATAATAATTATGATTTATTAAAATATGCAAATAAGAATGTTCTTATGGCTAATTATAATCAAAATAATGCTATATTGGATTTTCTAATAAATGAAAAGAATATTACACCAAGTGTTTTAAATAATATTCCAAATGATATTAATTTTATTGATTTTCTTGAAAGAAAAAATCTATATGAATATTTACAAAATGCGAGTGAGGAGATTCTCCTACTGGAAACTAAGCCTAATAAAACATTACTAGAAACTCTTATAGAAAAAAATTATAATCCTCATCTTAATTATATATATAAAGAGGAGACTATTGTTATTTTGTATAGGTTAAAGAGATTGGACTTAATACAAAAGGTTGAAAATCAGATTATGCTTAAACCAGTAGCAGAATTATTTAATAATCGAGAACTTGGAAATAAGACTTTTTTAGAATATATGATAGATAATAATTATAATCTTAATTTATCATATAATAGAGATAAGAATATAATAAGGATATTATATCAAAAGCAAAGGCCTGATTTATTAATAGAGGCAGATACTACTGCATTACTAGAAAAAATTGAAGAATCTAGTGATTATACATATTTTGATTATATTTTGGAATGTATTAAGGAAGGTAAAGTAAGAAAAAATATTAATAAAAAGCAATACACCATTAATGATATTAATAGTCTTGTTAAATATTACTTTATAATATCGAATCATGATATGATGAACTATGCAAATGAATTAACTAAGAAAGATTTATTAAGAAAAATAAATGGGATGACTCTTTTAGACGGAATGTTGACTGCTGATGACAATTTAACTATTAATAAAATTATTCCTAAAAAAGTTAAGCAAGACCCTGAAATAGCGGTTATTCTAAAGGCACATGGACTTGAGCAGGAAGATGTTGATATTGGTAAGAATGATGATGACTACACTACTGATTATATAAATACTACTAATAAAAAATTGGGTATTGGTCCTTTATTTCAAGAGGGAGAACTTCGCTTAAGAGAACTAGAAAAATTATTTTTATCTGATGGTAGAAGTGATAAGGATTTAATTTTTGGATTAATTAGTGGTTATAGAAATGCCCTATTTGTAAATTATAATGCTACTATTGAAGAGGTTAAAAAACTAGTTGAAATTAAAAGGCAGAATATGAATAGGTTCTGCTATATAAAGGAAAAAGAAAGTGGTTTCTTTAAGCCAGTTACTTGGGCTATTCATTGTGAAAATGCTACTGTTGATGTTTTGCTACATGAAACAGGACATGCCCTACACTATTATCTTGCTGAAAATAAAGTTCCAGATAATTATACTGAAATTGTTGAAAGAGCTAGAAATAATCCTGAAATGCTGGTTAAAGTAGAACTACTTGCTAATAAGTATAAAGAAATTATGGATAAAGTTAAAATATCTGTCGAGAAAAAATACCAAGAGCAATTTGAGAACTACTATACTGAAGAAAAAAGAATGGAAATATATAATATATTAATGAAATCTAAAGATGAAAAAAAAGAAGAATATAAAAAACTTGGTATTCCCGATGAACAATTAGATACTATTTTAGAAGGAACATATACGGTGGGTGAATATATAAATCACCAAAAAAGAATATTTATTAAAAAAAATGTTACTGCCATTATGGATAATGAATTTAATAGCATTGCCGCTATTTGCGATATATTAGATGCTATATATGAAGGTAAACTACATAATAGTGAATTAAAAAGTATGAAAGGTGATAATATTAAAGGAACTGCTGGTCATGGAATTAATTATTACTTTGATACAAATCATGGATTTGATGAAATGATTGCTAATTTTGTGACATTGTCAAAAAGTAATAATGCTGATGAAATGTTGAACTTATTGAAGTCAATAGTTGGTGAGGAAGTATATAATATGATAAGTGACTTCTACTACCAAAACATTATTCAGGTAAATAATGAAGAATTAAATGTAAATAAAGGATATGGAGGTAAATAATGAATAATATGGAATTAAATGATAAAGATGATAAATTATTTGAATTATATACATTAGCAGAACTTGCTTATCAAAATCACTTTAGAAATATTGTTAAAGATGAGGATTTATTTCCTCCTAAATGGTATGAAAAAAATAATTATCGTAAAAAAATTGAAATTATTACAGAGGCAATTAAAACTAATACTTTAATAGTTAACACTGAGGCTTACTTAGATTTTATTAGTTGCTTTGAAAGAAAAAGAGCAAAGGATATATAGTCTACTTTGTAATATAAAAATGAATCATCTATTTTGATTCATTTTATTTTTTATATGTTAAAAAGTTCACTATGGCTTCCTGTATCAATTAAAATTAATATTAGTTTTTCATTATCACGCCTATAAATCAGAAGCCAATCAGGTGTAATATGACATTCTCTACAATTTTTATAATATTTATCATCAATTAATTGATGGTCTTTATATTTATAATCCAATTTTTTTCCTTCTGCTAGTAAGTTAATAACCTCATGTATTTTTTCTAAGTCTTTGTTTTGTTTTTTTATTTTTTTGTAAGATTTTTTAAAACTGCTCATTATTTCTATTGTATACTTCATATCTTATTCCTCGTTTAATGCTTTGATTACTTCTTCCATACTATGATATTCTTTTAACTTAATTCTACCACTATCTACGTCGGATAATTCATTTAAGGCTTCCTTTAATTGCTTACTTGGTTCTTTAGATTGCATACTAATTGTAAATGGTATTTGTTGTTCTCTAACACATTGTGTTAAAAACATATTTATAGCAACACTGGTATTCATTCCTAAGTTTCTAAACAATTCATCAGCCTGTTTTTTTAATCCCTTATCTACTCTAAAACTCATATTAATTGCATTAGATATATTTTCCATTAAAATTACCTCTCTTCCCATATGAATATATTAACACATTGTATATTTGTTGTCAATATAATATTAATATATTTTCAATAATATTATATGTATTTTCTTGATTTTTATGTACTCTAATATAATACTATATTAATATTTAATATTTAACTACATATAATCTATTATGAAAAATAAGTTTATAAAGTCTACTATTATATTAATTATAGGCGGGTTAATTACAAAGATTCTTGGTATGGTAATAAAAGTTGTTCTTACTAGAACTATAGGTACTGAAGGTATTAGTGAATATATGCTTATCTTACCTACTTTTAATCTATTTATTACTTTATGTAATTTAGGTGTACCTATTGCTATTACTAAACTTGTATCGGAAAAGAAAAAGAGTAGTAAAAAAATAGTAATACCTACTACTATATTGATATTATTATATGATTTGTTTTTAATATTTTTAATATTGGTTTCTGCTAAATACTTGTCAAGTAATCTCTTACATAGGGAAAGTACTTATTATCCGATAATAGCAATTGGGGCAACGCTTCCTTTTATAGCAGTATCAAGTATTATTAAGGGATATTTCTTTGGTAAAGAGAAGGTATTTCCTATTACATTATCTAATATTATAGAACAAATAGCCAGATTAGTTCTTACTGTTTTAGTGGTATCTAAAATGTTAAAATACTCTTTAGTAGCGGCTGTTACTTCGGTAGTATTAATTAATATATTAAGTGAAGGGGCTTCTATTGTTATTTTATTGTTCTTTTTACCCAAGGATAATATAACTAAAGAGGACTTTCATAGGGATAACAAAATAATAAAAGAAATACTTGGTATATCTATTCCTAATACTATGTCTAGATTAATTGGGTCTGTTACTTATTTCTTAGAGCCTATTATATTAACTAATATATTAAAAAAGGTGGGATATACATCTGACTATATAACTACATCTTATGGAATAATTAATGGTTATGTATACCCTCTTCTACTCTTACCTTCATTCTTTACTTTGGCTATATCATCCGCTATTCTGCCAGTAGTAGCAAATAGTTATAGTAATAAGAATTATACTTATACTAAAAAGAAAATTAGAGAGGCTTTATTTTTTTCATTACTTATAGGTATACCTGTCACATTAATATTTATCTTTATTCCTAGTATTCCTTTAAAACTAGTTTATAATACTTCTCTTGGTTTAGAATATATAAGTATCACGGCTCCATTCTTTTTACTTCATTATATTCAAGCCCCACTTACTAGTAGTTTAAATGGTATGGGGTATTCAAAGACCGCTATGAGGGGAACTCTGTATGGTGGAATAATAAAATTAATAAGTTTAGTTATCTTTAGTTTTCTTAAGATTGGTTTATGGGGACTAATAATATCTAGTATCTTAAATATAGTGGTAGTTACTGTTCATCATATTTATTATGTAAGAAAATACTTAAAAGAAAAGAAATAGACTTATCTATTCCTTAATATCTTTCTTAGTAACTTACCACTTTTTATTTCTTCATAATTGATACCAATATTTTTAAATGCTTCTAATGAAGAATCGTTCGGATATACTAGAAAACTTTTTTTAAGTTCATTTTTAAAATATTCTTTATCTTCTTTGTATTTTTCATACATATGAATAGCAAATAAGTAACCTATGCCATAAATATATATATTTCTATAATCTAATCCATATTTATAACTTAACATATTATAAAAATTAACTTTATCTATTATATAATCAGCATATTTACTAATGTTTTCTTCCTTTATATATACATAACCATCAACTGAATTGATATTTTTCTTCATACTAATTAAATTAATATAAAAATTATGTATAAATAATTTCATATAGTATTCATTTAAAACTAAATTAACACTATTTTCAAATATTTTATTATCTTCTAAATATCTTAAAAAAGCATACTCAAAAAATGTAGAAGATACTTCACAATAGATAGAAGACATAGAGTCTCTTCTAAAAGTAATGTTATCTTGTGAATATAGGTGCTCTATTTCAAATAGATGGCCACACTCGTGAGCAAGAGTAGACATAAATGATAAATTATAGATATCACTATCATTATTTATTACTATTACACTATCCTTTATGGATTCGAATGGTAAAACATAACCATAATAATTTATTTGTGTTTCTATTATTTTACCTTCTTTTCCTTTATTACTTAGTTTTAAGTATATATCATTATCAAAATCTTTTAAAAAGGACATTAATATATCTATCATTTCATTATAATTTAATTTTGGTAATTTTTTATAATAATCTTTATATAAAGAATAATCTTCAGATATAAAACTATTTATAACTGATTTTGATAGTTCTAAGAAGTATTTCTTATCTCTATTTAATATATTTATAAAATTATCATCTGTAGGTATTAAATCTTCATTTATATTCCATTTATATTTTGGTTCTTTTTCAAATAGTTCATCGAATAAACAAACATAGGCATATAAATCATATACTATTCTTTTTTGTTTAGACATTGTTCCTGCTTTTAAATATTCATTATTTAGTTTATCTCCTATCGAGGTAATTGTTTTTGTTATTTCTTTTTCTGTATCTGTCATAATACCCTCCTTAACTTAAGTATAACATATATATTCACTATTTAAACAAATTATACGAATAGTTAACTATATTTAAGATGAATCTGTAGTCTCATCTTGTTATGAATGCCTACTATAGTCTATTCATAAATAGTTATAATAGTATCTATTTGGGTGGAATACTTTTTTTATATCAATTATATTTACTATAATCATATTGTTTGTGAGGAAGACAATGCTTTGGCTTACTCACACCACGGAAGACTTATTTTATATAAGGCTGAAGTGGCAAAAAAAGAAAGAATTAGGCACACCAATTCTTTTCTCTTTTTAATTTATTTATAATATTATAATGTTCAGTTTCATTTTCAGTTAAGTATACTTTACCTTTACAATCTGCTACAAAATAGTAGTATTTGTGTTTTTCAGGTTTAATAGCAGCCTCAATACTTTCAATACTTGGATTACATATAGGACCTACTGGAAGTCCTGTATTGGTACTACATCTAGTATTATATTTATTAGAACAATCATTTAATTCATTATAAGTTAGACTCTGCGACCAATCATCTATTTTTGATGCGTAGTAGGTAGTAGCATCACTACCAAGCGTAGGATAACTACTAGAAGATAATCTGTTATAGAAGACTCCTGCTACTCCTCTTCTATCGTCTGCCTTAGCACCTTCTAGTTCAATAATTGAAGATAAGGTTATTAACTCATGAATACTAAGACTACTACTTTCTATTTCTTTTTTATATTTAGAAAGTTTATTATCTGTTTCATCTAACATTTTACTAAATATTTCCATTACTGTAACATCTTTATTAGTAAAACGATATGTATTAGGATATAAATATCCTTCTAATGGGTAATATATATTACTATTCTTTATGTCATCTGTTAAAAACCAATATTTGGAAATTAAACTATTAATATATGTCTTATCTTTTAATTTATTTAGAACATCATCATAACTATTATTTGTATTCTCACTAATTAAAGATGCAACTTTTCTAATGTTAATGCCTTCTTTAAAAGTAATAGATATTTCATTAGGATTTACATTACTTCCCTCTTCTAGGATATCAACAATATCTTTAACAGTCATATCTTCTGATAAATTATATACTCCTGCCTTTAAATTAGTTTTATTATTAAGTCTAGTATATACTTTGAATATTGTAACATTTTTAATTAGATTATTATCCTTTAATGTATTTGCAATACTATCTATACTACCAGCATTAATTGTAATTTCTTTTAAGGTGTTATCATCTGATACTTTAGAAGTATTAACCATATAATAAGTAAAAACTGCTACTAAACCGAATACTCCTATCACAACTAGAGCCAGTATTATATTTTTTAACCTCTTCATAATTCCTCCAACATAAAAAGACTAATTAGTCTCTTCTTTATTTTTTTTATTCTCCTCGGTAATGGAGGTTATAATAGTTTCTATAATCTTCCATTCTCTTTCGGTTTCTACTGGCAATAGTTCAAGTACTTCAGCATCTGGATTAAATACTGATGCATAAACTTTAGTATTTCCTTGTTCATCTTTTGTATTATCTGTATAAACCATATAGTTTTTCTTGGTTTCATCAGATTCAAATGTAAATAATATTTCGAATTCTATCTCTTTACCATCTTTATCTATTACTTTAAATGTATTTTCTTTATTCATTATCGTTTTTCTCCTTATTCAAGTAGTCTTGTAAAATAATTTGTGCTGCTATACTATCTACTTTCTTTTTTCTTTTTTTTCTTGATATATCGGCTTCAATTAAAATGGAGTTAGATATTACTGAAGTTAATCTCTCATCAAATAATATGATGGGAATATTTATTTTTTCTTCAAGTAACTCTTTATACTTTGTTGTAATTAATGCTCTCTCTCCTAAGGTATTATTCATATTTTTTGGTAGGCCAAGTATTATTTTTGTTATATTGTAATCTTTAACTATTTCTATAATTTCAGAAATGGTACTTGAATAATCTTCATCCTTAAAAAATATTGTCTTATAAGAAGAGGCAATCGTAAGAGTTGTGTCAGACATGGCAAGTCCAACTGTCTTACTTCCTAAATCTATTCCTAAATATCTCATTTTAAATAATACTTAAGTAGTTCCTCTACTAAAATTGTTCTATCTATTTTAGCCATTCTATTTCTTGCTTCTTTATATGAAGAAATATAACCTAAATCACCTGAAATAATATATCCAACTATTTGATTTATGGGATTATATCCTCTTTCAGTAAGTGCTTCCGTACAATAAGATAAAACTTCTCTTATTTTTTCTTCCTTTACTTTTGATATATCATACGAAGTAGTCTTTTCATTCATAACATCACCTTCTACAATATAATTTTACCATATTATTCTTATTTAAACAATATTTTTTTATTTATTTACATTTTTAATAGCAGATTCTATTTATTTACATAAACTACTATAGGTGAATATCTATGTTTAATAATTTTTTCAATTTTTTCCGTTTATGTGCTGGCTTTAAACTATTTTTATTACTTATGGTTTTAATGCTTATGATTATTACTTTTTACCAAATGTTGATAACATTATTTGCTCCATGTTTTGGTAATGTCTTTATTTTACTACTGGAATATCTGGCTCTTATTTGTTTAGGGTTTTGGCTCATATTTGGATGTTAAAAAATAGAATCGTTATGACTCTATTTTCCATTTTCTAAATCAAAGATAATATCTCTAAGTTCCATTGCTCTTTCAAAGTCTAAGTTAGCAGCAGCATTTTTCATTTCTTTAGTTAAATTATCAATTAAATCTAATTTTTCTTTCTTACTAAGTTTGTCTTCTTTTTCTATCTTTTTGTCTGTCTCATTTGAAACAATATCTGGTATTTTCTTAATAATAGTTTTTGGTATGATATTATGTTTGGTATTATATTCTTCTTGGATACTTCTTCTTCTTTCTGTTTCGTTTATTGCTTCTCTCATGCTATCAGAAGTGATATCAGCATACATTATTACTCTTCCATTTTCGTTACGAGCGGCTCTTCCGATTGTTTGGATTAGACTTCTGGTACTACGAAGAAAGCCTTGTTTATCGGCATCCATAATGGCAATTAATGATACTTCTGGTATATCTATTCCTTCTCTTAAGAGGTTAATACCTACTACGACATCATATTTACCGAGTCTAAGTTCTCTAATAATTTTTAGTCTTTCTAATGTTTTTACTTCACTATGTAAATAGGCAACTTTTATATCTAGACTTTTTAAGTAATTAGTTAGTTCTTCAGCCATTCTAATTGTTAAAGTAGTAATTAAAGTTCGCTCATTCTTTTCGATTTGTTTATTTATTTCTTCAACTAGGTTATCTATTTGATTTTTTGTAGGTCTAACATATATTAGAGGGTCAAGTAATCCTGTAGGACGAATAATTTGCTCTATAACTTTGTTATTTACTCTTTCCATTTCGTAGTCTCCTGGTGTTGCACTAACATAAATAACATCATTTAATTTTTTTTGAAACTCTTCAAACTTTAATGGTCTATTATCAAGAGCACTAGGAAGTCTAAAGCCATAATCTACTAAATTCATTTTTCTGGCTCTATCTCCGTTATACATGGCTCTTACTTGTGGTAATGTTACATGGGATTCATCTATTACTAGTAAGAAGTCTTTTGGAAAGAAATCTATTAAGGTATTAGGGGACTCGCCTTCTTCTTTTAAGGCTATATGCCTTGAATAGTTTTCTATACCACGACAAAAGCCTGTTTCTGATAGCATCTCCATATCATAGTTTACTCTCTCTTCTATCCTCTGGGCTTCAATTAGTTTATTATTTTCTTTAAAGTATTTGACACGTTCTTCTTTTTCTTTATTTATTCTTTCGATACTTATCTTTAATCTTTCTTCATCGGTTACAAAGTGAGAGGCTGCAAATATGGATACTGTCTTTTTATCTTTTAGGATGTGACCAGTAATGGTATCTACTTCACTTATTCTATCTATTTCATCGCCAAACCACTCTATTAGTAAACCATTTGTTCTTTCATAGGCTGGTACTATTTCTAGGGAATCTCCTCTTACTCTAAAAGTACCTCTTTTTAAATCGATATCATTTCTTTCATATAACATTTCGACTAATTTCTTTAGTATTATATCTCTATCTATGGTATCTCCAACATTTAGAGTTAACATTTTCTTTTTATATTCTTCTATTTCTCCTATTCCATAGATGCATGATACTGAGGCTACTACTATGACATCACTTCTTGATATTAAGGCTGAAGTAGCACTATGTCTTAATTCATCTATTTCGTCATTGATTGAGGAATCTTTTTCTATATAGGTGTCTGTACTAGGTACATATGCTTCGGGTTGATAATAATCATAGTAAGATACAAAGTATTCTACTCTATTCTCTGGGAATAATTCTTTTAATTCTGAATATAACTGACCTGCTAGTGTCTTATTGTGGGCTAAAACTAAGGTTGGTTTGTTTACTTTTTCTATTACATTAGCAATAGTAAATGTTTTACCTGTACCTGTTGCTCCTAATAAAACTTGTTCTTTTTTACCATTATTTATTCCATCTACTAATTCTTTTATGGCCTCTGGTTGGTCTCCACTTGGTTTATATTTTGATACTAATTTAAACATAATATTCCTCCTTATAACGATTACTGACAGCCAAAAAATTCGTATCCATTTTCCTATTTTTAGTTCTAAATTTTGGTTAAAAACTGTAGGATACACATTTTGGCCACAAATTTATTAAATAACACCAAATAATACAAAATAACACATAAAGAAATTATCTAATCTTATTTTACCACGAATTTCAAAGGAAAACAAGAAAGTAACAACTACTATCTTGTTTAATATATACTTATCTAATAATTTATTATAAATATTTTGAAACGATCTAATTCGTATCCAAATTATTAAGCAAAATTTCATTGCTTTTTTTCTCTTCTTTTGGTATTACTCTATTAACATAATCATTCATTTTTTCTGAACAATCAATTATTACTTTACTTTTATCAAAATAAACTTTAGTTGTTATAATTGTACTTCCGTGACCTAACAATTAAGAAACTGCTTTTACACCATAATTATTTGTTAATAATAATGTTGCTTAAGTATGTCTAAGATCGTGAAATCTTATTCTAGGTAAATCATTTTCTTCAAAAACTTTATTATAATACCTATTATGAAAACCCTTGCTTCTAGGTTTACCATAAGTTGAACAACACACATATCCTTGATCTAAAAACGGATTATTTTTATCATTTATTCTTCTTCTTTGTGTTTCAGTCAATTTACTCATAGCAGTTCTTATATTTTCATACAGGATTTTTCTTTCTACTTCTTCTTCAAGAGATGTTTGTTTATTAATAGATCTTGAATATATTGTTTCTTCATAAACTTCTGAATGCTCAATATGTCTTTCATATTTGTGCATTTGTGATATATCTTCTAATTCAAATTTATCAAAAACATTATATATATCTTTTGATACTTCAATATTATGAGTTTTATTCCTATTATCCTTAAAAACAACTACATATATATTTTTATCTTTATTAGAAAGTAATGTATATGGATTATATTTATCTTTATTTCTTTTAGAATGATTGTCCACTAATTACAATCTCCTTTCAATTCAAAACTTTTAAATTTCAAATTGGAAGGTGGACTACGACAGCTCATAATAATTAATATAGCAACAAAAAAGAGCCAACTATATCTTGTATATTTAAGACATAATCAGCTCTTTTTAGGACGTAAAATAGTATAACAACTTTTTGCTACTTTTTCCTTTATCAAAATCAACTTCTAATGTAATATAATAATCAATCATAAGCAGCACCACTTCCAACAGCAATGTTTATCACTTGATACATAAGTAATCAGACTGATACTGCATAATTATCTAATTTGACTATGAAATTATTTAAATAATAATAATAAAACTTTAAGCATTGCACTACATAATTCTACATTTTTTCACACTACTCAAAAAAAAGACAATAATAAATCAAGATATTACTGCCTCATATTGTTTTTACAATGTCATTATATCACAATTATAAATATTAAAAAAGAGAGAATCCTTTATTTTCAAAGGGTTTCTCAAATCATTTTATTTTTTTTAACACATTATCACTATTTTTAATAGTTTCATTATTAATGTTTAAATTACAAGTCCTTACAAACTCTTTAAATGCAAATATTTGCATTTTTGAAAATTTACAATTATTTTCCAACAATACTTCTTCAAATATTTGCATATAATCAAATAAAGTAGGTATTGATTGTAGTTTATTTATTCTAGTAATTAATGATGGTGTAAGTGAAACATCAAAATCACCCTGTATTTGGTATCCTAAATCATTGCCTATAAAAATACTATAAAAATCTTTTTCATTTGTTATAAGTCTACCAAATTTAACATCATTGATATTACCATGTCTAGTAAAATCTATATTATCTTCATTTAATGAAAATTTTTTTGATAAAGAGAGATCGTACTCATATTCTTGTTCATTTGTTTCTTTTATTATTTTTAATAAATTATTCCTATTTGTTGACAAAGCATAAAAAATAAATAAATTTCCTAAATTGTCTGAACACCATAATCTAATACTACTTTCATTTTTATTTTCTACTACATCATATAACTCTACATCTACTTTGCCTTCAAAACTTCCTAATAATTCTAATGCTGTTTTTAATTTTGAATAAGCTTTTGAATTAGATTTCATTTTCTCTATTAAGTTATTAACTTTATTATTATCAGAATATAATTCAAAAATCTTCTTTTTTTCTTTCTTCTTCATAAATCGTTATATTCCTATTATTTTTTTCGTTTCAAAACCTTATTATCTTTTGTCAATGTTCTTAATGAAATAGGAAGTTCTCCGCTATAATTTATATATAATTCATGCATTGCCCTTGTTATTGCAACATATAAAAGTTTAGAATCTATATTACTATCAGTATAATTAACATTATTTGCATTATATAATATTACAGCATCGAATTCTAACCCTTTTGATAAGTAAGATGGCATAATACATAATCCACCATGATATTCTTCATTTTTCTCTGTAATAACTGATACATCTAATCCTAGTTTACTTAATTTCTTATAAACAGTAGTCGTTTCTTTTTCATCCTTACATATTATTGCAATGATTTGATATTCCTTATCTAATAATGATTTTAATTGTGAAATAAGATTAACTTCAGTTATATCATTATTTATGACAATTTCATCTCCTTCTCTAGCAACACATTCTGAATTATTTTGACCTAAGTGATTTAAAACTAAATTTGATGCATCGGAGATATTTACAGTGGTTCTATAGCTTTTATTTAGTTCTAACATACTTGCTTTATTATTAAATATGACATTATTTAATTCATTCCAATCATGAATAGATTGATAATCATATATTGATTGATTAACATCTCCAAAAACATTAAATCTTGCTTTCGGAAATAGTTTTTTTAAAACATAATATTGTGCTAAGCTTAAATCTTGTGCCTCATCTATTACTAAATATGAGAAATCTTTAAAATCTTTAATTCCATTCAAACAATAATTAATTAAAAGTAATGGCGATAAATCTTCAAATCCAATTTGCTTTTTAGATAATCTTGATAAAGTATAATTTTGTATTTCCTCTAAGTGTTTTTGATCACATTGAGCATAAACATTTAAATTTTCTATAAATGTTTGATATATAGCAATTGGATTAACTTTCATAAATTTAAAATAATTTTTTATACTTGTAGGACATCCTTTTTTGATTTCCTTTTGTATTTTGTCAACTTCTTCTAAAATTTCTTTTCTCCTTGGAGATTCTTTTGGTAAACTTAAATATTCTTCTCTATATTTTAACCAAACATTATGTGATAAGTCATCAGAATTATCTTTAACTTTTTTCATTAATATTTTCATATATTGATTAGCTTTTTCTATATATCCTTTTTCAGTTGAGAAAACGCTTTTACTTAAAAACAATTTTATGTCATCAACTGAACATATTTTTATTCCTTCATATTCAATATCGTCTTTTAAATGTGAATTGACATATAAATCAATAAAATTTTCGAGTAATTTTAAATATTCTATAGAAGACTTATCACTTATTACTTTATCAGAAATACTTCCTGCAAGTATCTCTTGTAATGTTTTATTTTTACTTTCTAACTTAACTTTTGAAATTCCCATATATTTCATTGCAATTTCTTCAAAAGTTAATTGTGAAACATTCTTTATATCAAGATCTGGTAAAAGATCTGATATATAATTTAAAAAATATTTATTAGGACCAAGTATCATAAAATCAGCCTCTGAAATGCTTTTTGCTTCATTATATACTAAATATGCAATACGATGAAGAGCTACAGTTGTTTTACCACTTCCTGCCGTTCCTTGAATAATATAGTCGCCTCTTAATGGGCTCCTTATTATTTTATTTTGTTCTTTTTGAATTGTAGCAATAATTGATTTTAATCTTGCATCAGAATTTTCTTTTAAATATTTTAATAGAATTGTATCATTAGATAATGTATCTTGCTCATCAACATCTTTTAAAATTCCATCTTTAATTATAATTTGTCTTTTTTTATTTATTTGTCCTTTTATTTTCTCGCCAGAATTTGAAATATATTCTGCACTACCTATACTATAGTCATAATACATTGAACATATAGGGCTTCGCCAATCGTGTGCAATAACATTTTTTCCATCCGTAATTGCTTTTCTTCCTAAATAAATTTCGTTCTTTTTTCCAGAACTTTCAAACTCAAACATGCCAAAATATGGATTTGATAAAACGGACTTTAAATCATAAATTTCAGTTGCATATAGTGACATTAATCCTTGTCTAGTAAAATGAGCACCTCTTTCGGCTTCTTTTACACCAATTATTGTATTTTTTTGCTTATTAAGTAATTCTTCATTATCTTTAATTTTATTATTAATTAATGCAATAACATTTTTTAATCTTTGTTCCTCATATTTAAAAATATCTTTTTTTTCCATTTATATCCCCCCAAATAATAATTAGTTCTTTTCTAAAATTTTAATTATTGTGTCTTTTACTGAATTCCAAGTATTCTTTAAGCTATCATAGCTTAAAGTATTTTCAACATTTGCAAATTGTGTCCATATAATATCATGAGTATCTTCACTTTGATTATCACTCACTCCTTTATCTAATGCAAAAAACATATAACAAACACAATTTTCTCCTCGCGGTGTAGTATACTTTTCTACAAATGGCTCATATTCATCTACTATTTTGGCAATTCTTTTTGTTTCTTCGGCTGTTTCCCTTATAGCAGCCTCTTTTAATGTTTCACCTTTCTCCACATGTCCTTTTGGAAATGAATAGTCATTTTGTTTTGTTCTATAAATCAATGCAATCTCTTTTGTTTCTTTTCTTATTAAAAAGCATCCTGCTTTTTCAGTAATCATACAATTCCTTCCTTTCTTTTTCAACATATATTATAGCATAATATTACAAATTTTAATACATTTTTCTAATAGTTTAATATTTATTGATTCTCCTTAAATGTCTTCCACCCTCAAATTTAGTAGTCATAAATACTTTTAACGCTTCTATAGCAAAATCAAAATCAATATATTTTTGTCCAAAGCATAAAACATTAGCATCCTCATGTAAACGTGCAAATAAAGCATGTTCTTTTATTGAAGCATTTACTGCTCTTATTCCACTATTCCTATTTGCCACCATGCTAACTCCTATACCACTTGCACAACAATATATTCCTAATCCTTTTCTCTTTATAACCTCATTATTTGCTTTCTTTACAAAATCAGGATAATCGTCATCTTTATCATAATAATAAGGTCCTACATCTATAATTTCGTAATCTTTTATATTTAATTTAATATAATCACATAATTTATTTTTTAGTTCTAATCCGCTATGATCTGAAGCCAAAATAATATAATTATTAAACACAAATATCACCTCGTTCTAAAAGTTGCAGTTGTTTCATCTGGATAATTTATTTCTTCTACACTCGAAAAATATTTTAATAAATATTTTTTCCACCACTCTTTTTCCCTAATAGTTATATTAGTAGGTTCTCCATTTGGAAATTTAGTGGGATGGTCTGTACATTTAATGTGAAAAAAGCATTTTTTTGATATTGATGATATTTTATTTATAGTTTCATCTAATTCATCTATCGGAACATGTTGCAAAACATCAGTACAAATAACGAAATCAATTTTACATTTTGGTAAAGTATTATATTCATCAAATACTGGATCATATCTAAATATCTTTAAATAGTTTAATTTTTCTTGCAACGTTTTTAATAGAGGACTTCTTCCACAGCCATAGTCTAATACATAAATTATATTATCCTTTTCTTTTTCCAACATTGAATACAAAATATCAAAAAATTTAACTGATGAAGCTCCATACTTAGGTTTAATTTTATATAGCAATTTATATTGCTCTAAATACTTTTTATTCATTTACTCATCTCCTATACTTTTTATATTACCAAAATTATTTATATAAGACTCTACATTACCAAAATCATAAGAATTGCCATCTATCAAATAGCCTAACAAATTATTTGTATCACGAATTTCATCTAGACAATCCGTAAATATGCAAGAACTTTTATTATATTTTAAGTTCTTTTTTAATATTTTGAATATTTTGCAATCTAATATATAATTTCCAAAAAATGCATAACATTCATCATTAATTAACAATTTTTTTCTTGCAAGTTCGTAATCTGGTTTTTCATATAACTTTTCTATTGTTATATTATTATTATTTATTTTAGATATTTTAATTGTTCCGTAGTTTTTTACTTCCTCAATACTAATTTTTTTTACACCTACACACGAAGTTTTAGTTTTATCATAAAAATCAATTAATTGTTTACAACAATTTGAAGAGTTATTTGAACTATATATAGTATCGCCTAAACATAATATAAAATTATCGGAACCAACAAACTTTTTAGCTAAACTAATAGAATATGCAAATCCATAATTAACATGTCTATTTTTTATAAATTTTATTTTTTTCCAGATTTTCCTTAATTTTTCCTCATAATTCACATTATCTTCATAGTTAGAAAACGTATTTAAATAATTTGAATGTTTCAATAAATAATCCTTATATAATTTTTTTTGTTTATTACTAGAAATAATTAAACATATTTTATCTATATTTGAATCATATAACTCTTCAAGTAAGACAGAAATCTGTGGCTTTAACTTATTTTCATAAACAACAGGGCAAAATTCTTTATTAATTAATTTAGTATAAGGATATAATCTAGTTCCATAACCAGCAACCGGAATAACGGCTTTTTTAATTTTATTTGTCTTTTTTAAATCAAATATATAAGAATTGTATCCCATTTTTTTTAAATAATTAATAATGGCCGTTTGACTATTTTTGTTTTTAGCAATTATTTGAGCAGTACCATCGCCTTGAGATCCAACGCCTTTACCACCATAAGAATGTTTTTTTATAAAAGGATCATTTAAAATATTATGTAATAATGGGGCTGTTAATTCGCTAGGACAAATTGGAATAGCATACTTATCAAAAAGTTTTTGTGAATATGTCATTAATTTTCCTAATTCTTTTATATAACCATTTTTAATACACTTTTCTGCTTGTTTTACAATTTTTTTATTTATTATACCAAAATAATTTACCATTTTAGTTTCAATTTGTTCATGTGGAAAAGGATAACAAGAATTTAAATCATTTAATATTTTTTTGGTATCTTTTTTTCCATTTAAGTCAATTATAATCATATTAATATCTTTTTTTATAAAAATATTTTCATATGATATTTTATTACCATCAAAAACAACTTTATTTATAGAATTACCCAAATAGCAAAATTGATCTAATCTTCCACACTTTGATCCAGTTAATAATTCAGATTCAAAAGCATATTTCATAATTTGATCACCAGACAATTCTAATTTATATAATGAATTATAAGCTTTAATTACTAAAACAGAAATCGCAGCACTTGATGCTAAACCTTTTTTTATTGGAAGTGTATTATCTAAAATATCGATTTTTAGTCCTTTTACATCATAATTTTTCTTAATTATATATGCAGCAGCAGAAGCATATGAATAAAATGAATCAGACTTTGCCAATTTATATAAATCATTTAAATCAGCATTTATTTTTAAATTTTCATAATCAACTAAATCGTTAACTTTAGAAAAGGATATAATAAAATTATCATCGACAGAAACATCTGCCATAATTTTTTGATTAATACCAGCTACAAGAGCATACCCTTTACAAATATTTTTATTTATTTCTCTATATGTAGCCGCCCAGTCACTATGTTCTCCAAAAAGACATATTCTACCACTAACCTCTATTTTCATATCTAAATTCCTTTATTAATGCTTCTCTAGATTTTGACGACTTATATAATCCTGCTGAAGGATTAATATCTATCACATAATAATAATCATTTCGTTTAATTATATCAATTGAAAATAGTTCTAATTTCAAAATTCTTCCTATCTTTAAACATAATTGCTTAATTGTTTTGTCAGTAAAATCTTCATACATATCATCAAAATATATTGCATTTTTTATGAAATATACTTTATACTCTTCACTATTAGAATCTTCTAGGGACTCTTCTAAATAAATACTTCTACTATCAAATTTTTGAAGTAAATTATCAAGAGAATTTTTATTGTATACCTTTAACACTAACTCAGCATGATCTACTGATTTAAAAAACAATGGATAGTCATATTTTGTCACTCTTTTATATTCAATAATATCTGGAACCAAAATATCATTATCTCTTAATTCTTTTTGAATTTCCAACTTAGTATTTTTTTTGTAATAAAATTCTTCATTTATTATTTTATAAACTTTACCTTTTAATTCTTTTATTAGTAACAAATTATAAGTAGAATTATTTAATATATATATAATATCGTTATTTGTAAAATTTAACGATATATTTTTGTTTATATAATCTTCTACATAAAAATATTCCACATCATCAAAAAACTCTTCTTTTATTTTCTCTACTCTGTCTATATAGTTATCTTCGTATGATAATACTATTTTAATCATTTTTATCACCTTCTAATTTATTTTTATTTTTATCCCAAATTAAGAAATGATTATATTCACTAGGCATAACCACTTTCCTATTATCATTACAATTAATAGGATAATCTAATATTGGAAAATATTTGGATAAAATATCATTAATATCGCAATGAGATATTTGTCCCATAGTAATTAATTTTATCTTATTATCATTAATTGAATTATAAATGTCTATAAAATTACTTATAATGTTATAAAATGCACTAACTATATCCTTTTTTTCATCATCAGTATAATTAAATTTTACATCAGTATCTACTTCTAAACAAGTTATATGTCCAATTCCAGTTTTTGAATTTAAAGTTACTCTAAAATTTGCAATTGCTTCATCATTTGTGCTATTAAAAATTATGAATGGTTGTGTATTGCAATCAATATATGATTCAAATAAGTACTCAATTCCATTTGCTTTAACATTTGCACAATGTCCCATTTTACAATTAGACAAAGCAACTAACTTAGATGACTTTGGCATTATTTTAGCATAAATATTATTGTATTTTTTTGTTATCAGTTTTTTCTCTAAATTCTTGATGATTTTAGATACTTCATTCCTATATTCGTATTTTATATAATTAATCTCAAATGTTCGAAATACATTTATTGCAGAATCAACTTTTGATATATTTAAATTTTTACTACTTTTCTCTATATAATTATCATAGTTATTCAAAAATATATAATCAACTGTATTTTTTGATAAATCAAAAATTTCAATTAATTTTTTTATTGGTTTTATCTCAGTATAATACTTTAAAAATGGATATATATCATTGTAATCTTCTTTTGACAATTCATAATTATTCAATATATATGAACCGTCACCATATTTACAAGCCCAGTCTATAAAGTCTAATACTTTTTTCTCTTTTTTTATTCCAATATTTTTTTCTTTATTATTATTGTTAGCTTTATATATTAACCATTTATCATGTAATTTGCCTTTACTTTGTTCATACACATCATCATGGTTATATTGACAATTACTATATCCGGAATTTTCTATTAATAATTTCAAAAAATCACATCTATTAGACTTTAGTTTCAATTCTTTTATCAATTTTTCTAAATTGTTTTTATCAAATAGAAAGTATGTGGCAAATTCTTGATTATATTTTATATTCTCCACGTATAATAATCCTTCAAATATATCTTCAAATTCTTCTAAACTCATTTTATTATTTATGTTTCTTTTAGAATTTATATTAAATATATTATTAATCAATAGATTAAAGCATTTGGGTTTTAAGTTTTCATTCTCAAAGTATCCTGAAATAAATAATAAAGCATATATAATATAATATTGTTTTTTTGTAAGTCTACCAACTAATTCACCTTTATCATTTTTTGTTTTATATGTAGAAACATTTCTAACTTCTTTTATTATTTTTTTGCAAAAAGAATTATATTCTTTACAAAAATATTCAATTTTATCATCTGGAGTATTACAAATTATTTTCTCCATTGGCAGTTTTATATTATACTTATTACAATTTTCAATAAATAATAATAGTTTTATACCTTTATTGTGATAAAATATTTCTCGGATTAATATTTTATTCTCTCCTGTATTCTTATCAAACCCTATTAAATGGGAATACATTTTTTTTGTAATTTTATAACATTTATTATCTCTTAAAACATAAATATAATTATTTGTAATTAATGACTTTGAAGTTGCTTTTACATTTTGATTAACTATATTTGGTAAATCCTTTAAATCTCCTTTTAATAAAAAATTATTTAAAGAACTTATATATTTACCAAAAATTTTTATTTTTAAATTATCATTACAATTTTTAAAAACATTTGCTCTTAATATGCATAACGACTTAGGAATATTAAATGTACCGCTTAATGAAGTACAGCCATAAAATACTTCTTCTCCAAAATCTAAAAATTTTTTTGAAAGATAGACTTTTTCTAAATTAATACAATTTTTACAGCATTGTTTGCATAAACAAATTGTTGTCTCTGGTAATTTTAATATTTTAATTTTACTATTATCTTTAAAAACAAAATCAGATACGCTTGTTACTCCTTGTGGAACATTAGGATTACGTCCACCATGTTCATCGCAATATTTATTAAATAATTTTAAATCTTTTATATTTTTTAATTTATAATTCAATTTATACTTTTTATCAGGTGTAATTTCTCTAACAATAATTTCATAGTAATCCGCATAATTAATAATGACATCTTTATTATTAAAAAACAAATTACTTGGTAAACTATTTATAGAATAAGGAATATATATTCTTTTAATATCATAAATATTTTTAAAAATATCTTCTTCAATGCTTTTAGCATTTTCAGGAATTGGAGGTGCTTCACCATTATTTTTAACTAAAAATTTTTTAAATAAAACAATATCAAATATTTTTATTATGCGTCCCTCATTGTTTATTTCATAATAGCAATTATTCACTAATTATCACCTACTTTTTTTATTTTTTTAAGCCATAACATGGTTTTTGTTCTTTCTTTGCTTTCATTAATTTTAAATATAGATTTTTACTATCTTGGCTTGATAAACCTATTTCTTCACATAAATCATCTATTATTTCAGACTTATAATCATAAATCATATAATCTATCTTTAATTCATTTTTTAGTGCAAATAAATCTGCTTTCTGTAAATTGTGAATATCAATACCTTCTTCAATACATTTTGCTAATAATGCAAAACTTTGACTATTTGTTTGTATATCTTCTGTTCCATTTATACACCAAGAAAAATTATTTACAAGATTTTGAATTGAATTGTTAATAAACCAATAACCAATCCGATTAATATTTTTCTTGTTTACAATATCATTATTTAATTCTCCAGGTCTTGATTCTCTAATCACTTTTGGTGTATTAAAATATATAATACCGCTTTTATCTACACATTCTGAAATAACAGCCCATTCAATATTATTATGTACTGCATCTAAAATTATTTTTTCTCCATAATTTTCACTTGCTAAGTTAACCAAATTAAATAAAACTTCATATGTATTATTATATATTTGTTCCTCATACCATTCACTACTAACTTTCCAAATCAAATCATTAAATAAAACTAATTGTTGATTGCCTTTTAATTCTATTTCATTATTAATAATTTTATCTTTTATAACTTTGGTTAAATCAACATTTTTATCTAAATAAAATTTTTTACATAAATTTATGATTAATTCTTTTTTATTAACAGTATTATATCCATACAATTGTGGAATTTGAGAATTTCTGAAAAAACTTTTTCCTGCTCTGTGTAATCCAGTTAACCCTATAATAATCAAAATACTCTCCACCTTTCAATTATTTCATTTTACCATAGTATTCAGCCATACAATTTATTTTTTCTTCATGAGTTTCATTATATTTCTTCATTTCATTTCTAATATTCAACAAAATATCTTTATTAAATAATTCAAACCAAAAATCGCAAAAAGATTCAACTTCTCGTATATTGCCTAAAGCACCAAAGCCTTGTGATGCCAAGAATCCACATGGAAATATATTTCCCTCAGGTGTTATACACATTGTTCTTTGTCCAGCTCTGCAACTTGAAATTTCAAATCCTAAAGGAATTCTAGAATTAGTTCCATTATTATTTTTTAAGTTATGTCCTTGAACATTTTCTGATAATTCTAAAGTTAACTGTTCCTTAACACATTTATATTCATTATTACTCAAAGAATAATCCTTAAGGTTCTTACCACGACCAGTAGATACAAATTGTCGAATAAATAGTTTAATACCATTTTTATTTAATGTCTTTGCTAATTCTATTACTTCATTAATATTATTTTTCATAATAACAGAATTAACTCTTACATCAATATTTTCTTCTATCAAGCATTTTAATCCTCTCATTGCATTATCAAAATTTCCCTTACCTCTAATAGAATCATGTATTTCTCTTGTTCCATCTAAACTTACAACAGCACTATTCAATCCACTCTTTTTTAATTTATGTGCAACATCTTTAGTAATTAATGTTGCATTTGTGCCTAAGGAAGTTCGTAATCCATTATTATGAGCACAACTAATTATTTCATAAATGCCTTCAAACAATAAAGGTTCTCCTCCAGTAAATCTAATCTCTTGAACGCCTTCTAATGCTAACTTATTAATTAAATCTATTACTTCATTTTTTGTCAGTTCGTTATCAATTTTTTTTCCAGAATTATTTAAACAATGTTTACAAAAAAGATTACACTTTCTTGTTAATTCAATATAAACCGTGTCAGCAAAGCTAAACATATTACAACAGCTTGAATTTTTATTTTCAGTAATTTTCAATTTAGTTTCTTCGTGTTTTTTTTCATTATCAATAATATCAAATTCATATATTAAATCATTATTTGTTAAAAGTTCTTTATATTCTTGTTTATTTATATAAATTCTTTTCCCTGTTGTTGAATTAAATAAAGTTCCTCCAAAAGCCTCTTTTCTTAATAACACTACATTTTTCATAATTTCCTCCCTTTCATGCTTAATATAGCATATTAAAAAAATAATCACAAGGATTATTCGTTCATTTAAATTACATAAATTTAATATCATTTATAAGTTTTACTTATAGTATAAAATAAAGTTTATAAAATCTTTTACATGTAAATTTAATTGTGATGGTTTATAGCATATAAAAAAGTCTGTTTTAGGTAAATTAAAATTTGTATTAATAACTTTAATTTTATCACTAAACATTTTTATTTTATCTTTATTACACATTATATTTCCAATACCAATCTCTTTCGAAACCAAATTAACAACATTCTCAGTAGTACCTGCAAAAACGATAGGATAATCATCTGTAATATTTAAGTGACTTTTTATTTCTAAATAAATATTAGAATCTTTTGTAGGGAAAATAAGTTTATCTGTTTTCAATTTGTCTTCACTTAAATATTCTCTATTATCATTAATTGACGTAATAAAATTATTTTCTATTGAACCTATCTTTTCAACAATAATTGATGAATTTTTATTATTTATTGGAAAACAATCCAAAACAAAATCAACATTTTCGTCCGATAACATTTGTAACATATTTGTTGTAGATTTATTAATTATATTAAATCTAATCATAGGATACTTTTTTTGGTAAGAAATCATCTTATCAACTAAAAATGAATTAAATAAAAATGACTGTATTCCAATATTAATTACTCCTATGTGTTCTCCTTTGTTGATATTAATTTTATCCTCACAATTAAATAGAATATTAAATGCCTTTTTAACATCTTCATAAATCAAGTAAGCATCATTAGTTGGAAAAATACCTTTTGTTGATTTTTTAAATAATGTTACTCCCAATTGATTTTCTAAGCTTTTAATATTTTGTGAAACTGCAGATTGGGATATGTACATTTTTTTTGCTGTTTTAGATATATTTTTTAATTCATAAACTTCCAAAAAAGTTTTGTACAAATTAATGTTAACATTAGAATTTTTCATTTCATATCACTCCAATCCATAGTTTTTATATATCTATATATCTCACCCCAATTATGGACTTCTTTAACATATTTTGATTTTATTTCAGGTTGGCATATATCTCTCAAGTATAAACATTTAATATTTGATTTAATTATTTCTTTGATATTCTCATAGTTATCTTCTATAACAATATCAGCTTTTAGTTTCAAGCAAGTTTCTACCTTATTTGACTGATTATATATTACGTCATCAAATTGAATTTTTTCCTGTTTCAGTTTTTTCTCTGTCAAAAGTATTTCTTTTTTACCAAAATACCCTCTTTTTGTAACGGCATAAATTTTGCACCCATCTTTCTTTAACAATTCTAGCACCTTCTTTGCAAAGGGGAAAACTGAACAATAATACCCAACATTCGGATATATTTCTTTTTCAAATTCTCTTAACTGCTTTTTAGACCAGCCATAGCACTTATAAGTTGCAAATTTATCTTTAATCTTTATACCATTTCCTTTATATTTTATGAAGTCTGTTAATTCTGCTTGACATCTTACAATATCCTCCGAATTAAAAACAACACCATCTAAATCACATACAATTATCATCAATAATTCCTCCAAGATTATAACTAGAATTCCTTTTTAATTTTATTGCTTACTTAAATTTTTGTTTAGTATTAATCAATGAAAATACAAATTAAAAATTATTCATTATATAAAAACTATATTTCAGACTGATTATCACTTAACAAACTGTCTTGCAGATTAATAATCATTGAAATTTCATCTTCTAACTTAATATATTCATTATGTATCTTATCATCTATTACATTAATTTTATCTTTTGTTTCTTTACTTAGAAATCCAAAAAAAGATTTATTCATTAAATTATTTTTTTCCATTTCATATATTTTAATATGATTTTTAATTATTTTTATCCATTCTTCTGAATCTTTAATTTCTTGGAGTAAGCAGTAATTAAACATTTTATTAACATAATCTTTTTCTTTAATTATATTTTTTTTATATTTTTTCATACGAATCTCCCGTTTTTTTTATTATATTATAACACACATCAGCAAAAAATAGTCCTGTAATCAGCAATTTTCTTATTTTTTATTTCAAAATGGGAAAATTAATATAGGTGAAGTACAATGATTAATGTTCAAAAATTAAAAGATATTCGTGAAGATAAAGATTTAACTCAAACTGATATTGCAAATATTTTGTCAGTTCCTAGATCTACATACTCTATGTGGGAAATTGGTATTTGTATTATTCCATTAGATAAATTATGTTTTCTTGCAGACTACTATAATGTTAGTATAGATTATGCACTTGGTTTAACAAATAATTCAAATAGTAAACATATTATTATAACTATTCAAAAGTTGCACTTGACTTTTTAATTAATAATATATATATTTACTTAGTAAATATATATACTTTTTTATTTTATTTCCAATTTTTTAATATACCATTAAGTTTATTTTTCTTTTCTATATTACTAGCTGTGTTGATTCTATTTTGTAATGCTTCCGCTCTCATACCTGGTGTTACTTTTTTTATTTCTATTTCTTTCCTTTGAAAATTATTTGTTTGAAACATTTTATTTATAAACTTTGCTTCTCTTTCTCTACCTCTTTTTGCAACATCATTATGATTAGCGTTCCAAGTTCTATCAAATACTTTACTTAAATCTTCTTGTCTATTCATTTTATATCACCAATTATATTATACTATAAAATGAAAAAGAAAAAAACTATTAGTTAATACATTCCTTGTATTTTCTTAATAGTTTCATTGCTTAATGAAGATAATTTCCAGTTTCCATTCTTATCTTTTACCACTTCAAAATCTATTGTATATTTTACTTTTTCTTTAGTTTTTTCTAATGCATCTAACTTACTATTATTATATTCTTCTACTGTATAGTCATTTCTATCTTGATATTTACTTACTGCTTCATTTATAGCTTTTTTATAATCTAATACTTCTATTTCTGTTGTTATAGTTGCAGTATCTCCATCTATTCTTTCATCTTTTATCTGATAAGCTAGATTTTTATATTGTTTTTCTATTAGATTTCTATATCTTTCCTTTTGCTCACTTGTTAATGTTTCTTCATTTATTACTTCATCTATACCTATTTTTATATCTTTATCAAGTGTTTGATACTTTGTGAGTAAATCTTCTACTTTTGATGTTGGACTATTTGCTAGAGAACAACCTACTAATAAAAGTAAAAATATAAACAACGATAATATTTTTTTCATCTTTATCACCATTTATATTTTTTACCATCTTTTTTCTTTTATACTAAAAATTGTAACTATTTATTATATTTATTACTTTTTCTTTAGAATAACCACTTGTTATAAGATGATTGTATATTTTATTTTTTAGTTTTATTCCCGTATATTTTTTATTGGTCTTTATATCTTTTTCAATTATTTTTCTCATTCTACTATCTAATAATTCTTTATCTAATAATTCTTTATTATCTTCTACTACAATTGGAGAGACTCCCAATCTATTTAATTCATTTATTATTTTATAATCACCCCAAGTAGTAAAGTTTAATTTATCTTTTATATAGGCTTTGGTAAACTTATCATCATCTAAATATCCTGATTTTATTAATCTATCTACTGCTGATAATATTAATTCTTTATCTTCTTCTTTTTTTGATAAATAATCTTTTATTTCTTTAATACTTCTTAATCTTACATTTATGTATTTTATTCCTATGTTTACTAATTCACATATTTTATTATCTTTTTGTAATTTATTATATAATTCTTTATCTATTTCTTTTTTTATTAATAGTTCATTTTGTGTTATGACATATTCATTTAATTCTAATACTTCTCCATTTGATAAATATACATTATAATTATTCTTTTTATTTAATTCATACTTTTCTATTTTCATTTACTGCCCTCTTAGTGAAAAAAAGAAGTAAATTATTCTTTATCTTTTTTTTCTTTCTTTACTTCTTTTTTATACTCTTTCTTTTCTTCAATCATTGTCATAGTAATGTTATCATCTATTTCTGCTAACGCATTAGGATCTATATTTGATAATATAACTTTTTCTTTAACAGTGTCAATAATAACTTTACCCCATATTATTCCATTCTTTATTGTTAAATCATTAAACATATCTGGAGTAATTACTTTAAGAAAATATCCAAATACTAATCTTTTGGTTGCTACTATTAATCTTTTATCGGTTAAAACTATTATATTTGTATTAACTATTTCATAGCTCTTATAATTTTTTTGAGCTACAAATACATATTTTATTTTTTCATCATCACCAACAAACTTAGAAGCAACTTTGGCATGCTCTTTTAACCTAAAGGCTATTGTTAAAGGATACTTTCTCTTGAAGGCTTTTGCTCTTTCATATATTTCTTTATTCATATTAATCTACCTTAATATTTTCTTTAACGAATTTAACAAAAGAATCTTTATTTGTTTCTCCACCTATAGAATCAATTACTTTATCTTTATATATAAATAATGTAGTAGGTGTTCCCCACTCTTTTGTTCTTAAGTAAGAGTTTGATTTTGATAAACTACTATATTCTTCACTTGATAAAGTTGATAAGTTTAAGTAGTTTACAGGTATTTTATATTCATTTGCCACTTCATCAACGATTGGCTCAAATGATATACAGTGTGAGCATCCATCTTGAATTATTACTACTAAGAAAGGATTTTCACTATTCATTAATTTTTCATACTCTGAATAAGTAATAGTTTTTGTTCCTGCTTCTCCTATAACAACTGCTGGTAAATCTATATTGATTTCCTCTTTCTTTGTACTAGTTACTATTGCTGCTACTGCAAGAAGTACTACTACTAGTAAAATTAATACTATATCTTTTTGTTTTGAAGTTAGCTTAAAAGATTTCTTTTCTGTTTTTTCTTCTTTAACAGGAGCAACTTTCTTTTCATCTTTCTTGATTTCTTTTACTTCTACTTCTTTCTTTACTTCTTCTTTTACTACTTCCTTTTTAGTATTTTCTTTAGCAACTACTTTTTTATTGTTATTTGTATTTGCTGTTTTATTTTTTTGATTCTTATTTGTTTTGTTTTTTGAATTTTGTTTTGCCATAATAATTTTCCTCCTAATGATATTTTACACTTAAGCAGTTAAAAAATCAAGTATTACATAACCATTTTGTCGTTTTTTGCAATTTTTTTATTTTTTTAGTTTTTTGGTATTGACAAAATAATCATATTAGTTTATCATATTAATCACCAGTTCGATTTAGGCGAATTGGTGCTAGTATCACACTAGCCAACCCCTTTTTATTCTTTTTGGGAGGCTGCTTTTCTTAATTAAAGCAAGCCTCTTTACTTATTATAATATAATGTTATAATAAGTTTTTTATTAATATTTATATTAGGGCAGAAGTAAGAAATCTTCTGCTTTGTTATATATTTTATTTCTTATATTACTACTTTATAACTTCTTGTGTAGATTCTTTTATCACTAGAATATTCTATATAATAATGATTATCTCTTCTAGCTACGATTATTCCTATTGTTCTATCATTAGTAATATTCTTAACATGTTTATCTATATAATTCATATATACTTCTATCTGACCTATATGTTCTTTTCTTACTTCAGTTACTTTTAGTTCTACAACTACATAACAATTATATTTAATATTAAATAATAGTAGATCTATATAATTGTAAGTATTATTTATTTTGATTTTGTATTCATTTCTTATAAATGAATACCCTTCACCTAGTTCATCTAAAAACGATGGTATATCTTCAAGTATCAATCTTTGAAGTGTTTTTTCACTTATATCTTCTTTATCTATATCTAACTTGTTTTTAATAATAATTGGATTCTTAATAGTATCGCCAATTCTCATTTCTTCTTTATTAATTAGTTTTAGTTTAGTATTATTATCTAGTCTTTGGTATTCTTTATTTTTAATTTTTTCTTTTAACTGTCTTTTACTTAGAAATTGTTCTGATGTTATTTTAATATAATACTCTATTTCATTAACATCCTTTAGTGATAGTAATTCACAA
>USIB01000004.1 GCA_900554615.1 uncultured Mycoplasmatota bacterium
CGGGTGGCTTCATCATACCACGGAAGACTATAGGCTGAAGTGGAAAAAAATAGATAAAAAGTAATTGACAAAGATAAAAAATAAGAATATAATAGATTTATATTTGAAAGCAATGAGAAGGACAAGATTATATATATATTATTTATAGAGAGTTAGTGTTTGGTGGAAACTAATGATAAAGATATATAATTACTACCTTTAAGTGTACTCGAAAGAGATTACCGGTTAATAGCCGTTATCTAAATTAAGACCAAAGAAGGATGGTACCGAGATATGTATTCTCTCCTTTTAGAGGTCTTTTTTTCATAAATAGGAGGGTTTGGTTATGAAAAATAATTTTATACCAGTAACGGTATGGAGAAAAAATAAGTATGAGACTTGGCAACTAGATATATCTAATCTTAATTTAAGTGAATTAATTATATTAAGAAATACACTAGTAGGTTATAGTGAGAATGGTATTAGAATAATAGATAGAATAGTAACGGGTTATACTACTACTGATAATACATATTATAGAGAATGTAAAAAAATATGTAAAAGAGAAAAAGAAAAAATAAAAAGAAAACAAATTAAAAGTGAAAATAGAAGGAGAAATAGAAGAAATGATAAATATTAAAGAAAATGAAGATTTAAGTAAGTTAAATCACTCTTGTGCACATTTACTTGCACAGGCTGTTAAGCATTTATATCCTAATGCTAAGTTTTGGGTAGGACCTGTTATTGAGGAAGGCTTTTATTATGATATCGATTTAGGTGATGATGTTATTAAGGAAGAAGATTTACCTAAAATAGAAAAGGAAATGAAGAAGTTATCTAAAGATGGTAAAAGAATAGTTAGACATGAAATTAGTAAAGATGAAGCTTTAGAAATGTTTCATGATGATCCATATAAAATTGATTTAATTAGTAGAATGGATGAGAATGAACAAGTTATATCTTGTTATACCCAAGGAGATTTTACTGATCTTTGTCGTGGACCACATGTTGCTACTACTAAAGAACTTAAATATTTTAAATTGGTAAAGGTTAGTGGTGCTTATTGGAAGGCTGATTCTAATAATAAGATGCTTCAGAGAATATATGGAGTATGTTTTAGAAATGAAGAAGACTTAAATAGTTACTTGACTGAATTACAAGAGAGAAAAGAAAGAGACCATCGTAAGATTGGTAAGGATTTGGATATCTTTATGTCTCATGATTTGGTTGGTAAGGGTATGCCTTTATGGCTTCCTAATGGAGCGATAATTAGAAAGAACTTGGAGAATTATATTTATGCTAAAGAACAAAAACTAGGGTACTCTCATGTATACACTCCTTGTGTTGGTACTACTAATTTATATAAGACTTCTGGACATTGGGACCATTATAAAGAAAATATGTTTCCTTCTATGAAGGTTGATGATGAGGAGTTTGTATTAAGACCTATGAATTGTCCACATCATATGTTGATTTATGGTAATGAGATTCATTCTTATCGTGAACTTCCTATTAAGATTGGAGAGTTTGCTACTGACTTTAGATATGAGGCTAGTGGTGCTGTTAAAGGATTAGAGAGAGTTAGATGTATGTGTCAAAATGATGCCCATTTATTTGTTAGACCTGATCAAATTAAGGAGCAGTTTAAAGAGGTTGTTAGTCTTATTCTAGATGTTTATAAGGATTTTGGTCTTAACAATTATAAGTTTAGATTATCTCTTAGAGACCCAGAAGATAAACATAAATACTTTGATGATGATGAAATGTGGAATATGGCTGAAAATGAACTTAGAGAAGTATTAAATGAGATAGGAACAGAATATACTGAAGCAATTGGTGAGGCTGCCTTCTACGGACCTAAGTTAGATGTTGAGGTTAAACCTGCTGTCGGACCAGAGATTACTTTGTCTACTTGTCAACTTGACTTCTTACTTCCTAGAAGATTTAATTTATCTTATATTGATTCTAATGGTGAGAAGAAGGTACCTGTTGTTCTTCATAGAGCTATATTTGGTACATTTGATAGGTTTACTGCTTTTATCCTTGAAGAAACTAAGGGAGCACTTCCTTTATGGCTTAGTCCTGTTCAAATTAATGTTATTCCTGTTAATAATGAATATCATTTGGAATATGCAAAGGAAATTGAAAATGAACTTAGATGTAAGGAATTTAGAGTGGAATTAGATTCTAGAGATGAAAAGATGGGATATAAGATTAGAGAATCTCAAACTAAAAAAATTCCATATACTTTAGTTCTTGGTAATAATGAAAGAGATAATGGTACTGTTACTTATCGTAAGTATGGAGAGGAAAATAGTACTACTGTAAGTAAAGAGGAATTTCTTGATATGATTACTAAGCAAGTTAGTGAATATAAATAATATAAAGACTACTGATGGTTTTACTACTATTAGTAGTTTTTCTATTTAAAATTGTTGATTATTAGGAGAAATTAATATATAATTAGATAGGAGAATGGTGATGAAAATGAAAAAAATATTACTTTGTATTATGGATGGGGTTGGCCTATCTAAGAATAAGAAGTTTAATGCTGTTTATAATGCTAAAACTCCTGTACTTGATGAATTATGGAATAAATATCCTCATAGTGAACTTGAGGCATCAGGGTCTTTAGTTGGTCTTCCGAGTGGTCAAATGGGAAACTCTGAAGTTGGTCATACTAATATAGGGGCTGGAAGAATTGTTTACCAGTCTTTGGAACTTATTAATAGTAAAATTAAGGATAAGAGTTTTTATGAAAATGAGGAGTTTCTTAAGGTTATTCGTCATGTTAAAGAAAATAATTCTAGTATTCATTTGATAGGTCTCCTATCGGACGGGGGAGTTCATTCTCATATTAATCATTTGTTTTCTTTACTTGATATGGTGAGGAGAGAGGGAGTTAAAGACTGCTACTTACATATTTTTACTGATGGTAGAGATGTTAGTCCTACTAGTGGTATTAAATATATTGATGCTCTTTTGAAGTATATGAAAAAAATTGGTATTGGTAGTATTGCTTCTATTGGTGGTAGATATTATGGTATGGATAGAGATAATAATTTTGATAGAATAGAGAAGGCTTATAATGCTATGGTGATTGGTACTAAGACTCATGATGTTAGAGATGTATGGAATGAGAGTCAAAAAAAAGGAGTTACTGATGAGTTTATTGTTCCTACTACTTGTGATAGTAAAGGTTTGATTAGGAATAATGATGGTATTATATTCTTTAATTTTAGACCTGATAGATTAAGAGAGATGGCTAGTATATTTACTAATTATGAGTATGAATGTTTTGAGAGAGATAAAATTGATAATTTGATGGTTGCTACAATGATGCATGTTAGTGATACTGTTTTATGTCCTTATGCTTTTGAACTATCTAAACTTGATAATACTTTGGGTGAGTATATTTCTAAGATGGGATATTCTCAACTTAGAATAGCAGAAACAGAAAAGTATGCTCATGTTACTTATTTCTTTGATGGTGGTATCGATAAGGAGTATGAAAAGGAGAAGAGAATTCTTATTCCTAGTCCGAAAGTTGCTACTTATGATTTAGAGCCTGAGATGAGTGCTAATATGATTACGGCTGCTTTAGTTAGAGAGATTAGTATTAATCATGAAGATTTGATTATTCTCAATTTTGCTAATGGTGATATGGTTGGTCATACTGGAGACTTTGAGGCCGCTACTAGGGCAGTTGAAACAGTTGATTCTTGTATTGGTAAGATTCTTGATAATATATCACTTAAAGAATACACTGTTATTGTTACTGCCGACCATGGAAATTGTGAGGTTATGAGAAATAAGGATGGTAGTATTAATACGAGTCATACTACTAATAAGGTTCCTTTAATTGTTACTGATAAAAAGGTTAAATTATCAGATGGTAAACTTGGTGATATTGCTCCTAGTATATTATATTTAATGGGAATTGATATTCCTAAAGAGATGACTGGTAATGTATTAATTAAAAATAAAAGATGGAGGTAATTATGATGTTAGAACTACTTAATACGAAGATTTTTGATAATGAAAGGAATATTTTGAATGCTGATTTGTTTGTTAGTAATTTAAGGCATACTCTGAAGGCTTTTAAGTTTAATACTAAAATACAATATGAGGTATATAGAAATGTTACTATTTATCATATTAGTTGGAATGATGATAAATCTTATGATGATATTGTTTCTTTGAAAAAGGAAATTGGTCTTGCTTTAGGTCTTTCTTCTAATGAATTTGATATTGATAAGGTTAATGATAATGAGGTTAGTATTAAAGTTCTTAATATGAAAAGGGGTGTTTTGTCTTTAAAGGAATTACTTGAATCTGCTGATGAGAGGGATGGTAATAGAATTCCTATTGGTCTTGATTATAAGGATAATGCTATTTATTTTGATATTGAAAAGGATAAGAATCTTCTTGTTACTGGTGTTAGTGGAACTGGTAAAACTAATTTATTTAATGAAATTATTTTGAATATTTTAATGAGTAGAGATAATACTAGAATTATTGTTCTTGATTCTACACATATTAGTTATAATTCTTATGATGGTCTTATTGAAGTTGTTAATGATGAAGAGGATATTATTTTAAAGATTAAATCTATTAGAAAGGAATTTGAAGATAGAGTTAAAAATAATGTTAGAGATAGGATTGTTTTGTTTATTGATGAGATATATGAAATTATTAAGATGGATGATACTGTTAAAGATGATATTAATTATTTGTTGGAAATTGGTAATACTATGAATATACATATTATTATGTCTACTGATAGCGTACTTGATGATGATATTAGTTATTTATTTGATAAAGATGATATCTCTAAACTTTGTTTTTATTTGACTAGTAGAAGTGAATATAATAGGTTTTTAGATAGATATGTTGATGAAAAAATGGGTAATGATGGTATGTATGTGTCTATGAATAAGGATATGATGAGAATTAATATTCCTTTAATTGAAGATGATGAAATAGATAGGGTTGTCAGTTATTTAAAGGGATAGTTTTGTAATAGTTTAGGAGTAATGATATGAAAAATGTTAGTAGAAGGAATAATGATAACATGGATAAGTCTAAGAAAAAAAGAAATATTTTAAGTATTATTCTTGGTATTTGTGATGTTATTGCTATAATTGTTTTATTTCTTTTGTATGGTCCTTTTCATGGCTTTAGAGACTGGCTTGTTACTACCGCTATGAGTACGATGAGGCATCAGTATTTGGCTACTACTTTTTATAGTGATGAGTATATTGAGAAAATTCTTAAGAGACATAGTATAATGGAGCCTGAGGGGAATACTGATATTAGTGAAATTATTGGTAAGGAAGAAGATTATATTGATGATTATGATAGGGAAATATTAGATAGAAATAAGAATGATTTATATAAGATTATTGAAATTGATGAAAAGGGTTTTAGTGGTTATTTAGTGGCAATTTATGACCCTTCTAAGATTAGGGTTACTTATAGTAAGAATCTTGGATATTCTGGTGAATATTTAGTTGATATGGCTAAGAGAGAAGGTGCTGTTATTGCTATTAATGGTGGTGGCTTTGTTGATATTGAAGGCAAGAGTAATGGGGGACAAGCTATAGGTGTTATTATTTCTAATGGTAGGATTATAAGTAGCAGTGGAAGAAGTAATTATGGTGGTGGTATTATAGGGTTTACTAATGATAATAAACTTTACTTAGGTAAGATTAGTGCTACTGAAGCTATTAATATAGGAATAAGAGATGCTGTTGAATTTGGGCCATTTCTTATTGTTAATGGTAAGAGTGCATTTATTAATGGTAATGGTGGATATGGTACTCATCCAAGAAGTGCTATTGCTCAAAGAAAAGATGGTATTGTTTTGTTTTTGGTTATCGATGGTAGAAGTTTGAAAAGTAAAGGTGCTGATATGAATGATTTGGTTGATATTTTACTTAGATATCATGCATATAATGCTTCTAATTTGGATGGTGGAAATTCTAGTGTCTTGGTTGTAAATAATGAAATTATTAATCATCCTATTAACTGGGATAATATGGAACAAACTAGACCAATAGCAGATGGATTTGTTGTTGTAGAGTAAAAAAGTTGGACATAAGTCTTATTTTTTTCATATTTAATGCTAAAAATGATTATTTGACCTAGGAAAATCTTTTTAAATATGTTAAAATATATTTGTACATACAGAAAGAGGTAGAATAATGAAAACATATTTGGTAACCGGAGGAGCAGGATTTATTGGCTCTACTTTGGTAGATAGATTATTGAAAGAAAATAATAAAGTTGTTGTTATTGATAATTTTTGTGATTTTTATAGTCCTAAAATTAAAGAAAAAAATATTGAAAATAATGTAATTAATTTAAATTATAATTTGTATAGAATTGATATAAGAAATAGAAACGATTTATCTAAGGTATTTGAGGACAATAAAATTGATGGTTTATTTCATTTGGCCGCTATGGCGGGAGTTAGACCTTCTATTGAAAATCCAATTTTGTATCAAGAAGTTAATGGTATTGGAACGCAGAATATATTAGAAGAAGCAAAAAAGCATGGTATTAAAAATATTGTAATGGCTTCTTCTAGCAGCGTATATGGAAATTGTAAAGAGGTTCCGTTTAAAGAAGATTTTATTGTAGACTATGCAATTAGTCCATATGCTGCTACTAAGAAAAGTAATGAAGTAATGGCACATGTTTATCATCATTTATTTGATATGAATATTATAATGCTTAGATTTTTTACTGTTTTTGGTCCAAGACAAAGGCCAGATTTAGCTATTAATAAATTTACAAGATTAATGTTAGAGGGAAAAGAAATTCCTATGTTTGGGGACGGCTCTACATCTAGAGATTATACTTATGTTGATGATATTGTTGATGGAATAATTAAATCTATGGATTATGTAGAAAATAATGATAATGTGTATGAAATTATTAATCTTGGTAATTCTTCGCCAATTTCTTTGAAAGAAATGATTTCAATTATAGGCGATGTAGTAGGTGTAGTACCTGTTATAAATGAATTACCTATGCAACCTGGTGATGTTGAAAAAACATATGCTGATATTACTAAGGCTAAAAAGTTATTAAGATATAATCCACAAACTTCATTTAGAGATGGAATAGAAAAATTTGTTGAATGGTATAAGGAGAATGAAAATGAATAAGGTTAAGAAAGTATTAAAGGAAAATGTATTGACAAGAGGAATATATAAAATGTTGAGTAAAATGTATAATCATAAATATTTGACAATGAGTGATAAAGATTTTGCTGTTATTAAGTATAAGCAAAGAATGGGAATTGATTTAAATCTTGATAATCCAAAAACATTTGATGATAAGATTTGGTGGTTAAAAATAAATTATCATAATCCACTAATTACTATGTGTTCAGATAAATATTGGGTTAGAGAATATGTTAAAATGTGTGGTTATGAAGATATTTTGATTGATTTATATGGTGTTTATGACAAATTTGAAGATATAGACTTTAGTGAACTTCCTAGTAAATTTTTTATTAAAACTAATCATGGCTCTGGTACAAACATAATATATGATAAAAATCGTGATTTTAATTTTGAAAAGTATAAAAAGATATTTAACGATTCACTTAAAAAAAATTATTATTATATTCATAGGGAATGGGGATATAAAAATATTGAACCTAAAATTATTTGTGAAAAGGTATTAATTGAAAAAGGTAGAAAAGTACCATTAGATTATAAATTATTTTGCTTTAATGGTAAAGTTGAATATGTAACTGTTAATTTATCAAGTAGTGATGAATATGGTAATCATAGTGAAACAGTAGAAAAAAACTTTTATGATAAAGATTTTAATTATATAGATGTTAGATTTAGTGATGATAATTTTGATCCTTCTTTAATAAAAAAACCTAAAAATTTAGACAGGATGATAGAAATTGCAGAAAAACTTTCTAGTCCTTTTCCAGAAGTTAGGGTTGATTTGTATAATATTGATGGGAAGGTTTATTTTGGAGAAATGACTTTTTATCATAATGGTGGCTATAATGAATCTACTCCTAGTGATTTTGTTGTTAAAATGGGTGATAAAATAAAATTACCATCATTAAAAAAATAAGTGGGTTGTTAGTATGAAAAAGGTATTATTTGTGATTGGTAGTTTACAACTTGGTGGTGCAGAAGTTGTATTAGTAGATATGATGAATAATTTATGTAATAAGTTTGATATTACTTTGTTACTTTTAGAAAAAAGAGGTCCCTTGTTGAAACAATTAAATAAAAAAATAGATGTTAAATATTTGTGTTTAGGAGAGGAATATTGTAATAATTTTTTTTCTAGAATAATTAATAAAGTTAAATTAAGCTCTATATATAGATTTTTTGGCGATAAGAAATTCTTTTCTAATTATATTCATAATAAGATTCTTGATGGTACTAGATATGATGTAGAAGTTGCTTTTTTGAGCGGTATTTTGGCTGATATAGTTAGATTTTCTCCTAATGATAATAGTAAGAAGATAGCTTGGATTCATTGTGAAGTTACAAAAGACGATATTTCTACCTACAATAAGTATAAGAAAATTATTACTGGTTTTGATTCTATAGTTGGTGTTAGTGAAGCTAGTATTAGAATATTTGAAGATACTTTTCCTAGTACTAAGGGAAAAATTAATTTAATTCACAATTATATTGATGTTAATAAAATAATTAATAAAGCTAATGATGGTAAGGTAGATTTTAATAGTAAGATGATTAATTTTGTATCAGTTGGTAGAATTTGCTATGATAAGGCATATGATCGAATTGTTAAGATAGCCAAAAAGTATGAGGATAAAATTGTTTTTAATATTATTGGTGATGGACCTGATAAAGATAAGTTGATAGAAGATATTGAGGTTAATAATATAAATAATATTAAATTATTTGGTTTAAAGAAAAATCCATATCCTTATATTAAAAATGCTGATTACTTTTTATTATCTTCTAGAAGTGAAGCTTATCCAACTGTTGTTATTGAGGCAATGATTTTGGGAAAAACAATTGTTGCTACTGATGTTCCAGGTGTTAAGGAAATTCTTAGTAACTATGATAATAAGGTTATTGTATCTAATAGTGATAATTCAATTGAAGATGGAATTAATAATGTAATTAGTGGTAATAATAATATTAGAAAAAACAATGATATTTTTGTGAAAGAAAATGAGCGTAATTTGAAAAAAATTATCAAATTATTTGAAGATTAGTAGATGGTGATGAAGATGAAAAAAAATAAGAATAAAAATGATAAATTTATAAAATTGTTAATGATTTTTATAATGATTCAACCTTTTTTTGATGTATTTGTCTATTTTATGGATAAGGTTTTGAATATTAATGTACCTTTTATTTCATTTATTAGACCGATTATTTCTATTAGTATATATTTTTATTTATTATTTAATGTAAAAATTACAAATAAACAAAAGAAAACTTCTTTTGCTTTTCTTGTTGTTTATGCTGTATATTGCATTATTCATTTATTTAACATTAGAAATAACTTTTTTGAATTATCATATGGCAATTTGTTTAATGAAGTTAGATTTTTATCTAACTATGGATATTTTTTACTTCAAACTATTAATTTTTATTTGATATTTAAAATTTCTAATGATAGTGATAGGAAAAAAATATTATTGTCTGTAGTTTATGCGGCTTCTATTATATCTATTTTGTATTTAATTTCTGTTGTTACTGGTACTTCTCCTAAAACATATATATATTCTGTTGGAAAACATGGTTGGAAAGGATGGTCTGTATCTTCACATTATGTCGGACATGCCTTAGTATATATTTTTCCTATTCTTATATATTCTTTATTTGAAAAGAATTACATAGAAAAATGGTATAAATATTTAATAACAATATTAGTAATAATTCCTTGTTTTTATTTAGTTGGTACAAAAACACCTTTATTTGCAGTTAGTGCTATTACTATTTTTTATACAATTATGAGAATTGTTGATGTAATAAAAAATGGAAAAAATAATAAAGAAACTATGTTTTTTATTATTGTTTCATTAATCATGATATTTACTTTTAGATATACTTTTGGTTATGATAATTTTAAAAATCAAATTAATATTTCTAATGGCGATGATGTTGGCGATGTTAATATGATAGAGGATAATTTGAAAAATAGTAATAAATTTAGTGATTATGAAAAAATGAATAATGATAAGTTACTTATTAAGAATTTTGATGATAGAATGATGCTTACTTTATATAATTATCGTGATATTAAATCATCTGTATTTGACAATAGAACTATTCAAAAAACTTTAAATAAATACTTATGGAGTATTAGTTCTTTTAAAGATAAATTATTTGGATATGGTCAATCTGATATGCCTAATTGTACTTGGGTAGAAACTGATTTTTTTACAATATTTTATTGTTATGGAATAGTAGGATTTATATTAATAATTTTGATTCCCCTAGGATATATTTCTTTTAATGGTATTAGATGTCTTATAAAATTAAAGCAAATGACTAGAACTAAGTTTTTGATGGGCTTTGGTTTTTGTATAGGTTTATTCATATTATATTCTGTTGGTTATACTTTGCAATTTGCTCAAACAGTATTTTATTTATCTGTATTACTTTCTTTATCTAATTTAATTTTCAAAGATGTAAAAATTAAAGAAGGTAAAAATAGAGATTATTTATTTTGTATTAATGATCTTAATATAGGTGGGGCAGAAGTTGGAATGGTAGATGTCGTAAATGAACTTGCAAAGAATAATAAAAAAGTAGATATTGTTCTTTTAAGAAAAAGAGGACCACTCTTAGAAAAAATTGATAAAACTGTTAATATTTATTCTATTATTAATGCTGATGATTCAAAAATTAAACAAAAAGTTTATCATATATTTTATATGCTTGGTGGTATATTTATTAAATATGTTTATAAAAAGGTTATAAAAAATACATATAAAACTGAAATTGCTTACTTGGAAGGATATCCTGCAGTATTTATTGCTGCTAGTAATAATCCTGATTCAATTAAAATTGCTTCGATTAGAGTAGGACTTAAAAATCATAAATTAAAAGCCAGTAAATTACCTTGGGGTAATTATGAAGTAAAAAAAGCTTATAAAAAAATGGATAATATTTATACTGTTTCTAATTTGACCACAGAGGAATTTTTAGAAAAGTATCCTTTTTGTAGAGGTAAAACATCGACTATATATACTTATTTTAATGTTGAGGAAATGCAAAAAAAAGCTCAAGAAAAATATAATTTTAAGTTTGACAAGAAAAAAATTAACTTTTTAGCAGTTGGAAGATTTAGTGAACAAAAAAGTTATGACAGACTAATTGAAGCTTTTAAACTTATTGTTAATGATAATGATAATGTTCTTCTTCATTTTGTTGGTAATGATAAAACAGCAGTTGGTGATGATATTAAGGCATTAATAAAAAAATATAATTTGGATAATAAAGTTGTATTGCATGGAGTATTAGATAATCCATATCCATATATTAAAGATTGTGATTGTTTAATTAGTTCATCTTTATATGAGGGCTTTCCTAGAGTTATCAATGAGGCAATTGCTTTAGGAAAATTATGTATTGGAACGAATGTTACTGGTACTAAAGAAGCACTTCATGATGGAAAATTAGGTATACTTGTCAATGATTCTATTGAAGGCTTAGTAGATGGAATGAAAAAATATATAAGTGATCCTGATATCTTTAGTTGTTATAAAAAAGAAATAGAAAAATTTGATGGGAATAAAAAAAGTTATTTTGATGGTTTAGAATTACTTAATACTAAAAAGAAGAAAATGATAATTTATATGCCAAAATTATCTTTTGGTGGTATGGAAAAGGCATTAGTTAATTTGATTAATTATGCAAAACTTAATGACAAATATGATTTAACTTTATATTTAGTTTATAAGGGTGATATGAATTATATTGATTTGTTACCAAAAAATATAAAACTTATAATTGCTTGTTCTAATAAATTTAATACTTTTGGTAAATTATTATCTGGTGTTAAATTAGTATGCAGATATATTTATCATGTATTTAATAAATATGATATTGCTATATCTTATTCTTATCAACATCCTATATTATGTTCTTTAACACGATTTGCTAGTGACAATAGTATTGTCTATATTCATGGTAATTTAGAACAAGGAATATCTAATAGTGTTTTGAATAATAGGTTAAAGACATGTAAATATCAGAAATTTAATAAGATAATATGTGTCTCTCAAGATGCTAAAGATGTGTTATGTAGATTACTTAATCGCGATGATAAAGTTTATGTTGTTAATAATGTTATTGATGGAGATCAAATAATGTTAAAAGCGGAAGAAGAAATTGATGATTTTAAGTTTGAAAAAAATAAAATATATTTTATTAATGTGTGTAGACATTCTGATTTATATAAAAAATTATTGAGAATAGTCACTGCTACTGAAAAATTAAATAAAGATGGTTATGATTTTGAAGTTATTTTCATTGGTGATGGTGAGGATCATCAGTTATATTTGGATACTGTCAAAAAATTAGATATTAAAAATATTCATTTCTTAGGTAAAAAGAGTAATCCTTATAAATATTTAGCCAAATCATCTGCATTTGTTTTATCATCAATAAGAGAAGGATATCCTGTTGTTTTTATTGAATCAATGGTGTTAAATATTCCTATAATTACTACTAATGTATCTGATGCAAAGAAAGATATTGATGGTAAATTTGGTATAGTTGTTCCTAATGATGATACTTCTATTTATGATGGTATGAAAGAATTTTTAGACAATGGTTTTAAAATTAAGACAAAATTTAATTATATAGATTTTAATAGTAATATAGAAAAGGAAATAGATAGAATTTATAATGAGGAGTAGAAAATGAAAAAGAAAATATTAATTGCTATAGTTGCACTAGTTGTTGTTGGTGTTATTGGAATATTATTGTATTTGAATTTAAAGGAAAGAAAGGTTATAGTACTTGCATATCATAAGGTTGTTCCATCTGAAATAAAGGAAAAGTATTATAAAGATGATCCGTGGATTGATACCACTGAAAGATTTGAAAAGCAAATGAAATATTTGCATGATATGGGATATACTACTTTATCAATGGATGAATATGAAGAGTGGAGAAATGGCAAAAAGAAAATTTCGTTAAGAACAGTTATGATTACTATTGATGATGGGGATGTTGAGACTTATTATGAAATGATGCCAATATTGAAAAAGTATAATTTAAAAGCAACATACTTTATGATAGGTGAAAAAGTTCAAGAAACTACTGATAAATATGATTCAAGTAAAAAACAGTTTCTTGGAAGTGATTTAATTGAAAAGGCAAAAAAAGAGTATCCTAATGTTGAACTTCAAAGTCATTCTTATGGTATGCATAACAGAAATGGCAATATTCCTTATGTTTTGAGTATGTCTAAAGAAGAAATATCTAATGATTTTGATAAAATGAGATTTTTAAATACCACTGTTTATTGCTATCCTTATGGTGTTCATAATGATAAAATTCTTGAGGTATTAGAGAAAAAGAAATATCGTATGGCTTTTAAGTTAGATAAATCTGGTATTTCTACTAGAAAGGATAATAAATATTTAATTCAAAGAGTTGGAGTAAACTATGATACATCTTTTCTTAATTTTCAAAAATGGTTATTAAAGGGAATTATTATGTGAGGTTATATTATGAAAAAAGTAATGTTTATTAGTAGTGTAGGTGGTCATTTAACCCAAATATTAGAATTAAAAGAAATATTTAATGATTATGAATATGTTTTAATTACTGAAAAGAATGATGTTACTAAAGATATGAAAGATAAATATAATATTGATTATTTGCCTTATGGTTCTAGAAATCAAAAGTTTGTTTATCCGTTTGTATTATTATGGAGTTGTTTGAAATCATTTTATTATTTTGTTAAATATAATCCAGATGTGATAGTAACGACTGGCGCAAATACTGCTGCTGCCATGTGTTGTTTTGGTAAATTATTTAGAAAAAAAGTTATATATATAGAGAGTTATGCAAAGAGAACATCGCCAACAGTAACTGGTAAATGTATTTATAAATTAAATGCTTATACTACATTTGTTGTCCAATGGAAATCAATGCTTGAATTTTATCCTAAAGCAGAATATTGGGGAGGTATATATTAATGATATTAGTTACACTTGGAACTCAAAAACAACCATTTACTAGATTGCTAGATGCTATTGAGAATTCTGATATTAATGAAGAGATTATTGTTCAAGCTGGTTATACTAAGTATGATAGTAAAAAAATGAAAATATTTGATTTTATTAGTTATGAGGAAATGGGAAAACTAGTAGATAATGCCAATATCATTATAACTCATGGTGGTACTGGCTCGATAGTAGGGCCATTGAAAAAGAATAAGAAAATTATCGCTGCTGCTAGACTTAGTAAGTATGGTGAACATGTAGATGATCATCAAATTCAAATTGTTGATATGTTTGCAGATGTTGGATATATTATGAAATATGAGGATGGTGATAATTTAAACGATATTATTAAAGAAATTAGAACTAAAAAAATGTTAAAATTTAAGTCTAACACTAAAAGTTTTATCAAAAGTTTAAAAGAAGAAATTGAGAAGTAAGGTGGTATTTTATGAAAGAAAAAATTATGGTTAGTATTTGTTGTGTAACATATAATCAGGAAAAATATATATCTAAAGCTATAGATAGTTTTTTAAATCAAGAAACGAATTTTTCTTATGAAATTATAATTCATGACGATGCTTCTACTGATGGAACTGTTGAAATCATTAATGATTACAAAAAAAAATATCCTAATAAGATAGTTACTATTTTTGAGAAAGAAAACCAATACTCAAAAAGACCGAATTCTATTTTAGATATTGTTTTTTCTAAGGCTAAAGGTAAATATATAGCTCTTTGTGATGGTGATGATGGTTTTTGTAGTAAAAATAAACTACAATTACAATTTGATAAATTAGAAAGTGATTCTTCAATTAGTTTAGTTTCACATAATACAGTCGTTGTTGATAATGATGGGATTTTATTAGAAGAAAATAGTCCATACCCTGATGGAATTGTTACTGAGATAGATTTTCTTAATAATTATAATAGTAGTATGCATACCTCGTCTTTAATGTTTAGAAAAAAAGATGTTAAAAGGTTGCCTGATTATTTTAATGATAGTTTGGTTGGTGATTTGCCTTTAAAATTATATTTATTATCTATCGGCAATTGTTATCATATAGATAAGGTTATGTCATTTTACAGAAAAAATTCTTCTGGCTCTTGGACTTTAAATCAGAAAAAGAATAAAAAGATATTGAATAATAATTTTCTTAATGAAATTAAAGTATATAATTCTTTTAATAAGGAATCAAAATATCAGTATGATGGTGAAATCAAAGGGAGAATTTTAAATAGAAAATTTAATTTTTATAAAGATAATGGTAATTTAAAAGAGATAAAAAAAATTGAGTATCATGATCTATATAATGATCTTTCTTTTAGTGAAAAAGTTAAATTGTATTTGAAGAATAATAAAACTATATATGATATTTATTATAGGGTGAAATATGGGAAAAAAAGATAATATAAAAGAAACTAATTTAAAGTCTGAGGTTATATCTTCTTTAATTTGGAAATTTTTAGAGAGAATTGGAACACAAGGAATACAATTTATTGTTTCTATAATTTTGGCTAGATTGCTATTGCCTAGTGATTATGGTGTAATTTCTATGATACTTGTTTTTACTGCTATTGCAAATGTATTCGTGCAAAATGGCTTTAGTACATCTTTGATTCAAAAAAAAGAAGCTGATGATTGTGATTTCTCTTCAGTATTCTATGTTAGTATGGTTATTGCTATTATATGTTATGGTATAATTTATTTTATTGCTCCATATATTGCTAACTTTTATAAAATGGAACAAATTACGTTGATATTGCGTGTAATGTCTTTAACTTTATTTTTTGGTGCAATAAATTCTGTACAGAATGCTAAAATATCCAGAGATATGAAGTTTAAGAAGTTGTTTTTTAGTAGTTTAAGTGCTATAATAGTATCAGGTACTGCAGGTATTGCTTTAGCATATCTTGGTTATGGTGCTTGGGCTTTGGTATGGCAACAATTATCAAATGCTATTGCTACTACTATTATACTTTGGTTTACTTCTGGTTGGAAACCTAAATTAATGTTTTCTATGAAAAAGGTTAAAAAACTATTTTCGTATGGATGGAAAATATTATGTTCCTCTCTTATTGATACTATATATCAAAACATTTATAATTTAGTAATAGGAAAATTTTATAATAGTAAAACATTAGGTAATTACAATAAAGGTGAGCAATTTCCAAAATTGATAGCTGTTAATGTTGATGGTGCCATTTCTTCTGTTATGTTACCTGCTTATTCTAAAGAACAAGATTCTAAAGATAAGTTAAAGAAGATGGTTCGCAGATCAATTGTTACTAGTTCACTTTTGATTTTTCCTATGATGTTTGGTTTAGCAGCAGTATCTGAAAATGTAGTTAAAATATTATTAACTGATAAATGGTTAGGTTGTGTTCCATATATGCAATTGTTGTGTATAGTTTATGCCTTATATCCTATTAATACTGCTAATTTACAAGCAATAAAAGCAGTAGGAAAAAGTGATTATTATTTGAAACTTGAAATAATTAAAAAAATAATCGGAATTACTGTATTAGTATTTACTGTTAAGTATGGTGTTTATGTGATGACTTTAGGTCAAGTTGGTGTTGCTATTATTTCAACTTTTATTAATTCATACCCTAATAGAAAATTACTTGACTACAAATATTTCGAACAATTAAAGGATATATTTCCTAATTTAATTATTTCAATAATTATGTTTGTTATTGTATACTTTATTGGCAGCATTAGTATGAATATTTATTTATTGTTGATTATTCAAATTTTTGTTGGAATAGTAATCTATTTTGTTTTGTGTAAATTATTTAAATTGGAATCATTAGATTATTTATTGAAAATGATAAAAGATAGAAAGAAAAGTGTAAGAAAGGATTAGTATTATGAAGAAACGAGTATTAGTATTTCCTTGTGGATCGGAAATAGGGCTAGAGGTATATAGAGCTGTTAAATATTGTAAAGATTTTATTTTAGTAGGAGGAAATTCAGTAGATGATCATGGAAGATTTGTATACGAAAATTATATAGATGATATTCCTTTTGTTGATGATGAACTCTTTATTGAAAAGGTAAATAAAATAGTAGAGGATTATAAGATTGATTTGATAGTACCAGCGCACGATTCAGTAGTTTTAAAATTAGCTCAAAATTTTAACAAAATTAATGCTACTGTTGTTACAAGTTCACAGCTTGCATGTGAGATATGTAGAAGAAAAAAGAAAACTTATGATTTTTTTAAGAGTATTTTGCCAATACCAAAGATATATAATTTTGATGAAGTAAACAAAAATGATTTTCCTTTGTTTTTAAAACCGGATGTTGGTCAAGGAGCTAAAGGAACAAAAAAGGTAAATAATATAGAAGAATTAAAGAGTAATTATAGAGATGATCATTTAATATTGGAATTTCTTCCTGGAGATGAATATACAATAGATTGTTTTACTAATTATAAAGGAGAACTTATTTATTGTTCAGGAAGGGAAAGAGTTAGAATATCAAATGGTATAAGTGTTAATTGTAAGGAAATTGTTGATGATGAATTTTTACAATTGGCACAAAAAATAAATGAAATATTGAAAATGAATGGAGCTTGGTTTTTTCAACTAAAGAGAAGAGAAAATGGTGAATTAGTGTTAATGGAGATAGCAACAAGAATAGCTGGAACGATGGAATTCCAACGTGGTTATGGTGTTAATTTGGCTTTATTAAGTTTATATAATTCATTATTAATAGATGTTTCAATAATTAAAAATGATTATCAGATAGAATTTGATCGTGCTTTAGCAGGTGCCTTTAAATTGAATATTGATTATGATACAGTATATATAGATTTTGATGATACAATTATATTAAACCAAAAAGTGAATACAAGTGCAATTTCATATTTATATAAGTGCTTGAATGAGAATAAGAAAATTATTTTATTAACTAGACATAAAAAAGATATATTAGAATCAATTACTAGATATAAAATAGGAAATATATTTGATGAAATTATTAATATAGAGGGAAATCAAACTAAAAGTATGTATATAAAACAAAAAAAGTCGATTTTTATTGATGATTCTTTTAGAGAAAGAAAAGATGTACATGAAAATTGCAGAATACCGGTTTTTGATACTGATATGTTAGATTTCTTATAATAAAATAAAATAAAAGGAGAAGTGAGGATAGAATATGGATAGAATAAATGTTACAAGGTCATCGATGCCTACTTATGAGGAGTATATTGAAAAAATCAAACCTCTTTGGGATTCAAGGTGGCTTACTAATTGTGGTTCTTTACATAATGAACTTGAAATAAAATTAGAAGAATATTTAGGAGTTAAAAATGTTATTTTGTGTAATAATGGTCATATGTCTTTATATAATGCTATTAAAAGTTTAAATCTTACTGGAGAAGTTATTACTACACCTTTTACTTTTGTTTCTACTACTAATGCAATTGTACAAAATGGTTTAACACCAGTGTTTTGTGATATTAATCCTGTTGATTATACCATTGATGTAGATAAGATAGAAAGTTTAATTACCGATAAAACTTCTGCTATTGTGGGAGTACATGTTTATGGAAATGTTTGTAATGTAGAAAAGATACAAGAAATAGCTGAAAAACATAATTTAAAAGTTATATATGATGGTGCTCATGCTTTTGGTGTTAAATATAAAGGTATTCCTATTGGTAATTTTGGAGATGTTACTATGATGAGCTTTCACGCTACTAAGGTATTTCATACAATAGAGGGTGGAGCGATATTAACTAATAATGACTCTTTAAAGCAGATATTAGAATATTTAAGAAATTTTGGTCTTGTTGGTCTAGAAGAATGTGATTATGTAGGAATGAATACTAAAATGAATGAATTTCAGGCTGCTATGGGGTTATGCAATTTAAAATATATTGATGGTGAGATTGAAAAAAGAAAGAATATAGTTATGAGGTATCAAAGTAATTTGAGTAATTTACCTGGTATTGAATGTTGGAAGGCACAACCAGAAGTTGAAGCTAATTATATTTATTTTCCAATATTAGTAGATGATAAGTATGGAGTTAATAGAGATCAAATAATTGAAGATTTACAGAAAAATAATATTTTTGCTAGAAAATATTTCTTTCCTATTACTTCTGAATTTAATTGTTATAAAAATTATTCAGGAACTACTCCTATTGCTTTGATGATTTCCAAAAAGGTTTTGACTTTGCCATTATATGCTGACTTAACTTTTGATGAAGTTGATAATATATGTAATATTATAAAGAAAAGAGTGAAAATTAATGACTAAAGGTATTATTTTGGCTGGTGGAAAAGGTACACGTTTATATCCTATGACTAAAGTTGTATCTAAACAATTATTACCATTATATGATAAGCCAATGATTTATTATCCATTATCTATTTTGTTACTTGCAAATATAAAAGATATATTAATTATTTCTACACCTGATGATATTGATAATTATAAAACTTTATTAGGAACTGGAGAAAAAATAGGCGTTAATTTTGAATATGTAATTCAAGAAAAACCTAGAGGATTAGCTGATGCTTTTATTTTAGGTGAAAAATTTATTGGTCAAGATAATGTTTGCCTAATTCTTGGTGACAATATATTTTATGGAAGTAATTTATCAGAAGTTTTACAGGATGCTAAAAATAATGATGGAGCAACTATATTTGCTTGTAGTGTTAAGAATCCGACTGCTTTTGGTGTTGTTGAAATAGATAGTAATGGAAAAATTGTTTCTTTAGAGGAAAAACCAAAGGAACCAAAATCTAATTTAGCTGTTCCTGGATTATATTTTTATGATAATTCTGTTGTTGAAAAGGCAAAAAAAGTAAAACCTTCTGCTAGAGGTGAAATTGAAATTACTTCTATTAATAATGAATATTTGAATGAAGGTAAATTGAATGTTGCTATGATGGGAAGAGGTGTTGCTTGGTTAGATACTGGTACTCCTGAAAATATGCTTAAGGCCGCTGAATTTATTGAGGCTATTCAATCTAGACAGGGATATTATGTTTCTTGTATTGAAGAAATTGCTTGGAGAAAGAAAATGATTAGTAATGATATGTTAAGAAAAATTGGTGAAGAGTTAAAGATGACTGATTATGGTAAATATATTTTGTCATTGCTAGAGGAGGAAAAAAGATGAAGATATTAGTAACTGGTGGAGCAGGATTTATAGGTAGTAATTTTTTACTATATATGGTTGATAAGTATCCTGATTATAATTTTGTTTGTATTGATGCTCTTACTTATGCTGGTAATTTTAATAATTTAAAAACAATTATTAATAAGAAAAATTTTAAGTTTATCAAATGTGACATAACTGATAAGGAAGGAGTAGATGCAATTTTTAAAGAAGAAAAGTTTGATTGGGTTATTAACTTTGCTGCTGAAAGTCATGTTGATAATTCTATAAAGAATCCGAATGTATTTTTAATGACAAATATTATCGGTACTCAAGTGTTACTTGATGCTTCTCTAAGGTATAAAGTTAAAAGATATCATCAAATATCTACTGATGAGGTGTATGGAGATTTACCTCTTGATAAAAAAGAACTTAAGTTTAAGGAAACAACTCCTATACATACGTCTAGTCCATATTCTGCATCTAAAGCATCGGCGGATTTACTTGTTCAAGCTTATATTAGAACATTTTCACTTCCTGGTACGATTTCTAGATGCTCTAATAATTATGGTCCTTATCAGTTTCCAGAAAAATTAATACCGGTTGTAATTAGTAAGGCATTGAATAATGAAAAAATACCTGTATATGGTAATGGTCTTAATGTAAGAGATTGGATTCATGTTCATGATCATAATGTTGCTGTTGATATGATATTACATAATGGAAAAATTGGTGAAGTTTATAATATTGGGGGAAATAGTGAAAAAACTAATATAGAATTAGTTAAACTTATTTTGGCTTATTTAAAAAAGCCTGATGATTTAATTACTTATGTGTCTGATAGAAAAGGTCATGATCTGAGATATGCTATTGATTCTTCAAAAATAGAAAAAGAACTTGGATGGAAAAGAAGTTATAATTTTGAAGATGGTATTAGAGAAACTATTGATTGGTATGTTAATAATCAAGATTGGATAGAAAATATTAAGAATGGTAACTATAAAAATAGTTATAATATAGAAAAGGAGTTTTAATATGAAAATTGCAGTTGCTGGAACAGGATATGTTGGGTTGGTTACAGGTGTAGCTTTGGCAAATATAGGGCATAGTGTTACTTGTGTTGATGTTGATGAAGCAAAAATTGAATTAATGAGAAATGGTATTAGTCCAATATATGAAAAAGATTTAGAAGAGTTAATGAAAAAAAATAAAGATAGACTTTGTTATACTACAGATTATAAGAATGCTTATAAAAATGCAGATGTTATTATTGTTGGCGTTGGTACACCAGAGAGAATAGATGGTTCTGCTAATTTAGATTATGTTTATAGAGTTTGTAGACAAATAGCAGATTCTGTTGAAAATAATTGTGTAGTTGTAATAAAATCAACAGTTCCTATTGGAACTAATGATGAAATAGAAAAGTTTTTGAGGGATAATGTTAAAAATGGAGTAAATATAAATGTTGCTAGTAATCCAGAGTTTTTGGCTCAAGGAACTGCTGTTAAAGATACTTTGTTTGCTTCAAGGATAGTAATTGGTACAGAGTGTGAAGAAGCTAAAAATGTTTTAGAAAGAATGTATGCTCCACTTACTAAAGAACCTTATAATGTTCCTATTCTTTCTACTAATAGAAGAAGTGCTGAAATGATTAAATATGCTTCTAATGATTTTTTAGCTTTGAAGATTTCTTATATTAATGAAATTGCTAATCTTTGTGAAAAACTAGGAGCAAATATTCAAGATGTTAGTAAGGGAATGGGTTATGATGCTAGAATAGGTAATAAGTTTTTAAATGCTGGTATTGGATATGGTGGAAGCTGTTTTCCTAAAGATACTAAGGCTTTGCATTGGTTAAGTGTTCAATCTGGTGTTGAATTAAAAACAGTTAAGGCATGTATTGAAGTAAATAAGGCACAAAAAATTAGACTTTTTGAAAAGTTGAAATCAGATTTAACTACTTTAAAAAATGTTAATGTTGCTGTTCTTGGATTAACTTTCAAACCCGGAACTGATGATTTAAGGGAAGCTCCATCAATAGATAATATTGAACTTTTATTAGATGTTGGTGCTAATATAAGGGCATTTGATCCTATTTCTATTGAAAGTTTTCAGAAAAAAATATCTTATAAATTTGAAAATGATGGTGTTACTGGAACTATTACTTATTTTGATAATATCGATGATGCTATTAGAGGTGCTGATGCTGCTCTTATAATGACTGAATGGCCTGAAATTAAAGAGTATAATATTGAAAAATATAAAAAGTTAATGAAAACTCCTAGAGTTTATGATGGAAGAAATTGTTATGATTTGAAAGATACGAAAGATATAATTTATAAGTCTATTGGTAGATAAAGAGGAAATTATGAAACAAAGAAGAAAAAGAAAAAAGAATATTAAAAAGGTGTTCTTCTTACTGTTACTAGTTCTGTTAGTTGTAGGTATAATTTATTTCTGTGTACAAAAAAATAATATTCCTAAAATTGTTGATTATAGTAAGTATTATAGTGAAATTGTGAAAGTTAAATATGACACTAAACTTTATATAAATAATGGTGGTGAATATATCGAAAATGGTATTGTTTATAGGGGAACTCTGTTAAAACTTGAAAAACAGGATGAATTTAAAAACAAATATTTTAAAATATCAAGTTTAGATGATGACTATTATATTGAGTATGATTCGGTGGAGAAGTCTGATGATTTCTATACTTTAAATGACAGGTATAAACAATATATTCCATTTAATAAAAATATTGTTACTAATGAAGAAACTACTTTTTATTATGAAGGTAAACCATTATTTAAAATTAATAAATCTTATAATTTGCCAATAATTATTTCTGATGATGATAAGTATTATGTTGAGTACGAAAATATGCTTATGTACATTGTTAAAGATGATGTTAAAGAAATAATTGATAATACTAATACAAAAGATAGTAATACTAAAGGTATAGCAGTATTAAATTATCATTTTGTATATTCTCCTAATGAAGAAACTTGTGATCAAGTAATATGTCATCCTGAAAAACAATTTAGAGAACATTTATCATATATTAAAGAAAATAATTTCTTTACACCTACTATGAAAGAACTTGAAATGTACATTGATGGAAAAATTCAATTGCCTAAAAGTGTTGTTATAACTTTAGATGATGGAAGAAATATTAATTTTGCTACGCAAATATTAGAAGAATATCAACTTAATGCTACTGCTTTTATCGTAACATCTAGATATAACGTTAGTGAAGACTTTAAAAAGTCAGATTATGTTGAATTGCAATCTCATTCGCATAATTTACATGATGTTGGTACATGTCCAAGTGGTCATGGACAAGGTGGTGGTTTAACATGTTTAAGTGATGATGTTATATTAAAAGACTTAAAGGAATCTAGAGATATTTTGAATGGCGCAACGGCATTTTGTTATCCTTTTTATGAATATAATAGTCATTCTATTGAATTACTAAAAGAAGCTGGCTTTACAATGGCTTTTGGTGGTGAATATGAAGGCGGTCAAATTAATGTAAAGCCTGGAATAAATAAATTTAAAATACCTAGATGGGTAATGGTTACATACACAACTATGAATAAATTTATTAGTTATCTAAATGGAGGTCAATAATGAAAATATTAGTAACAGGTGGTACTGGTTATATAGGAAGTCATACTGCTGTAGAATTATTAAATAATAATTATGAAGTAGTTATTATTGATAATTTATATAATTCTAAAAGAGATGTAGTAGATAAAATAGAAAAGATTACTGGGAAAAATGTAGTATTTTATGAAGGTGATGTTTGTGATAAGAAATTACTTAGAAGAATATTTACTGAGCATAAAATAGCTGCAGTTATGCATTTTGCTGGTTATAAGGCTGTAGGTGAGTCTGTACAAAAACCTATTATGTATTATAGAAATAATATTGATAGTACACTTACTTTATGTGAAGTTATGAAGGAATATAATGTAAAAAATATAGTATTTTCTTCTAGTGCTACTGTTTATGGTACTCCTAAAAGTTTACCTATAAAAGAAACTGCTGAAGTTGGTCATGCTACTAATCCTTATGGTGAAACTAAAATTATTAATGAAAGAATACTTAATGATTTATATTACTCTGATAATAGTTGGAATATAGCCCTTCTTAGATACTTTAATCCAATTGGAGCACATAAAAGTGGTTTGATTGGGGAATCACCTAATGACATACCTAATAATTTGATGCCTTATATTGTTAAGGTTGCTGTAAAAGAATTAAAGGAATTATCAGTTTTTGGTGCTGATTATGATACTATTGATGGTACTGGAGTAAGAGATTATATTCATGTTGTCGATTTAGCTAGAGGTCATATTAAAGCTCTTGAATGGGTTTTAAGTAAGAAAGGTATAGATGTCTTTAATTTAGGTACAGGTAATGGATATAGTGTACTTGAGTTAGTTGAAGCATTCAAAAAATATAATAATATTGATGTACCATATAAAATTGTTGGCAGAAGAGAGGGAGATATTGCATCTTGTTATGCTGATGTTTCTAAAGCCAAAGATGTACTTAATTGGACAGCAGAGTTTGGTATTGAAGATATGGTGAAAGATTCTTATAATTTTGCTAAGAATAGTAAATAGTGAATAATATAAAAGTAAACATTATGAAGAGAAATATGTTTACTTTTTTATGGTTTTAAAATGTTAAATTGTAAATTGTTGTTTGTTTACTTGTATATTAATGAAATATAATTGATAAAATACTCAATATGTTATATAATATAAATGTATTAAGTTTTTGAGGAGTTGTATTTATGGAAATAACTAGAGTATTATTAATGGTAGGAGTTACATTTATTTTTGTAGCATTATTTATACCAATTGTAAAGAAAATAGCAGAGTTTATAGGAGCAATGGATATTCCTAATGAGAGGAAAGTTCATAAAAAGCCTATTCCACGATTAGGTGGACTTGGTATATATGCTGGTTTTTTACTTGGTTATATGTTATTTGGTATTCATTCTGTTCAAATGAATGCAATACTTATTGGTAGTTTTATTATACTTGTTACTGGTATATTTGATGATATTAAACCAGTACCTGCTAAATGGAAGTTTTTAGCACAAATAGTTGGTGCTTCTATTGTACCTTTATATGGTGGAATACTTCTTCAAGATGTATCAGCATTTGGGATATATATAGATTTTGGAATACTGGCTTATCCTGTTACTATTATATTTATAGTAGCTATTATTAATTGTATTAATTTAATTGATGGATTAGATGGACTATCTTCTGGTATTGCTAGTATATATTTTTTAACTATAGGTATTATAGCAATGCTTCTTAATAATTCTAATGGATTAGATATTCTACTTACATTTATAATGCTAGGCAGTACATTAGGATTTTTAGTACATAACTTTAATCCTGCTAAAATATTTATGGGTGATTCAGGTAGTATGTTTTTAGGTTATATAATAGCGGTTATTGCTTTACTTGGATTTAAGAATATTACACTTACTTCATTTATAGTTCCAATATTATTACTTGCTATACCAATTATGGATACTTTGTTTGCTATACTTAGAAGATTAATTAATCATAAGCCACTTGGAGAACCTGATAAGAATCATTTACATCATCAATTATTAAAACTTAAATTATCACAAAGGAAAACAGTATTAGTTATTTATTTAGTTGATATTTTATTTGCTATAGCTTCTATTTTGTATGCAATTGGTAATAAGATGCTTGGTACTAATAAATATGGTATTATTATTTATATTATATTATTTGTATTGACTCTTTTATTGGTATTAAAAACTAATATTATATGGAATCATGATAAGAAACAAGAGGATAAATAATTCTTCTTGTTTTTTCAATAATTTTAATTGATTACTAATTAAAAATGTGATATAGTTATTATGATGGTGATGATATGAATATTATTGATATTATATTAAAGAAAAAAAATAAATTAGAACTTAGTGAAGAAGAAATTAAATATGTTGTTGATAATTTTGTAAATGGTAATATTAAAGATTATCAGATGTCTTCTTTGCTTATGGCTATTGTTATTAATGATATGACTGATAATGAAGTTATTTATTTAACTAAGTATATGATTTTATCAGGTAGTAGGTTAGATTTAAGCAGTCTAAGTAATGTTGTTGATAAGCATTCTACAGGTGGTGTAGGGGATAAGACGACTTTAATTATATCTCCTATTGTATCTGCTTGTGGATGTAAAGTTGCTAAAATGAGTGGTAGAGGTCTTGGTTATACTGGTGGTACTATTGATAAGTTAGAAAGTATTCCTGGATTTAATGTTAATTTATCTATTGATACTTTTATTGAAGAAATAAAAAATGTTGGAATGGCTATTACTAGTCAAACTGAAGATATAGCACTTGCTGATAAGAAGATATATGCTTTAAGAGATGTTACTGGAACAACAGAATCTATTCCTCTTATTGCTTCTTCGATTATGAGTAAAAAAATTGCATCTGGGTCTAAAAGACTTGTACTTGACATTAAAGTTGGTGAAGGTGCACTTATTAAAAATATTAGTGATGCTAAAAGACTTGCTAATTTAATGATTAAGATTGGTAAAGAAAATGATATGAAGGTTATTTGTTTATTAACTAATATGGATATTCCTTTGGGTAATAATATTGGTAATTCTGTTGAAGTATTAGAGGTAATTAATTCTTTATATTATAATCCTGATAATAATTTAATGAAATTATGTATAGAATTATCTTCTTATATGGTTAAATTGGGACTTGATATTTCTTATGAAGAGGCTAAAAATAAAGTTAATGATGTTATTAGTAATAAGATGGCTTATAATAAATTACTTGAATTTATTAAATATCAAGGTGGAGATGTAAACTTGCTTCCTAGAAGTCAATATGTTTATGATGTTAAAAGTGAAAAACAGGGATATTTGACTTCTATTTACTCTTTAGAAGTTGCAAAGTTATCTAGTGCTTTGGGAGCAGGCAGAATGAGTAAAGATGATAATATTGATTATTCTGCTGGTATTATATTTGAAAAGGGTATTAATGATATTGTAAATGTTGGAGATACTATTATGAAATTATATACTAATAGACAGTTGCCTTTAATAGATGTTGATAAGTTATTTACTATTAGTGATAAAATGGTAGAAAATGTTAATTTAATTTATGAAGTTATTGAATAATATGTATAATTGTGATATTATATTTAATTAAGAAAGAAGGAATTATTATGAATAATATAGATATGGTTAAGTTAGTTAATTTTTGTAAGCAATATGGTTTTATATTTCAGGGTAGTGAGATATATGGTGGTCTTGCTAATACTTGGGATTTTGGGCCAGCAGGTGCTTTATTAAAAGAAAATGTTAAAAAGGCTTGGATTAAAAAGTTTATTCAAGAAGATGAGAATAATGTTGGACTTGATAGTGCTATTCTTATGAATCCAAAAACTTGGGAGGCTTCAGGACATTTAAAGACTTTTTCTGATCCTTTAATTGACTGTAAAGAATGTAAAACTCGTCATAGAGCAGATAAGTTAATTGATGATTATGCTGGAAGTGAAATTGGAGATGCTATGACTCAGGATGAAATGATGGAATATATTAGAAGTAATAAGATTCCTTGTCCTAAGTGTGGTAAGAGCAATTTTACTGATATTAGACAATTTAATTTAATGTTTAAGACATTTCAAGGTGTTACAGAAGATGCTAAATCTACTATTTATTTAAGACCAGAGACTGCTCAAGGAATATTTGTTAATTTTCAGAATGTTCAAAGAAGTATGAGGCTTAAAGTACCTTTTGGTATTGGACAAGTTGGTAAGTCTTTTAGAAATGAAATAACTCCAGGTAACTTTATTTTTAGAGTTAGAGAATTTGAACAAATGGAACTTGAATTCTTTTGTAAACCTGGTACTGAACTTGAATGGCATAAATATTATAAAGATTTTTGTTATAATTATTTATTATCACTTGGTATTAATAAAGATAAATTAAGACTTAGAGACCATTCAAAAGAAGAACTTTCTTTTTATAGTAATGCTACTACTGATATTGAATATTTATTTCCTTTTGGTTGGGGAGAATTATGGGGAATTGCATCTCGTACTGACTATGATTTGACTTCTCATCAAAAAGTTTCTGGTAAATCTATGGAGTATATTGATCCTGAAACTAATGAAAGATATATTCCTTATGTTATAGAACCATCAGTAGGTGTTGAGAGAACTATTTTAACTGTTTTATGTGATAGTTATACAGAAGAGGTATTAGAAGATTCTACTACTAGAGAAGTTATGAGATTTCATCCTTTTCTTGCACCTTATAAAGTTTGTGTGCTTCCTTTAGTCAAGAAATATCATAGTGATAAAGCGATGGAAATATATAGAAATTTATCTAAATCTTTTATGACTCTTTATGATGAATCTGGTAGTATTGGTAAAAGATATCGTAGAGCAGATGCTTTAGGTACTCCATTTTGTATCACTATTGATGATACTACTATTAATGATGGTATTGTTACCATAAGAGATAGAGATTCTATGAAGCAAGAGAATATTAAAATAGAAGATATTGAAAAATATGTTGAAGAGAGAATAAAATTGTAGAAATTTCTCTCTTTTTCTTTACATACTTAGTTTTTGTATGCTATAATTATTATGAAAATAGTAGGTGATACAAGTGGAAGAAAAAAACAATATTATTGTTTCATATATAGAGGATAAAATTAGTGAGTTAGAGAAGGCATCTATGTATGTTCCAAATGAGAATAAAGAAAAATTAATTATGGCATTTAAAAATAGAAATGAAGACATTGATGTCATTAAGACTAGAATTGATACTATTTTTAATAATAGTGTTGCTACATATAATGCTAATTTGGAAAAGATGGGCTTTTCTTATGATGATATTATTAAGGTATATGACAAAGTTAATAAAATGAATAAAACTAGTGCTAAAGTTTATTTAAGGGGTGGTATTGTTCCTTATTTATTACTTGGTGAATCTTCTTTTAGAAAGCATAGTAATTTAGATTTGATATGTAATAAAAAAGATATTCCTATGATAAGAGAAATCTTTAGAAAAAATGATTTATATGATCCTAAGAGAGATAGTTTGACTTATACTATTAATAATATTGATTATGGTTTTCAAGTAATAGTAGATGGTATAAAAGTTAATATTGCTGTTTTTGAAGAAAAAGATAATTGTATTATGGAATATAATTTTGATTGTCATAATAGGATTGGTATTATTAAAAATATTAATGCTAAACTAAGTGAATATATTGTTCCTTATGTTTCTTCTGATAACAAAAAATATATGTCTATTTCTTTAGAACTTATTGCTTGTGATAAACTTATGCTTAATAGAGAAAAAGATAGAATGGATATTGAAAAAATTAAAGAGTGTAATGGTATTAGTGATGATAAGATTAAGAATATGTCTCTTCCTGTTGTTAAAAAAGTTAAATTAATTGGTGACAATCTTGAATTTACTAGTACTATGCCAAGAATTAAACTTGATGTTCCTAAAAGACAGAAGAGTATGGGATTTATTAATATTGGTACTATACTTTTACTTATTGGTATAGTTGTATGTTTTGTTTTAGGTAATAGATAGACTTTACAAAGTCTATTCAGACTGTTGACAAATAGGTAAATAAAAATACTTATTTGTCTTTTTATATTATAATTTTATCTTTTGTGATGTATTTTATAAGAATAGTTTAGTATCATCTTTACTAGACATAGTGATGTAATGCAAATTTTTTGAGATTCATGCACGCATAAAGAAGAGTAAGCTCTCTATGAACTTTCTCCCTAGTTCTAAAGTATGTCTTTGTTAATCCATACTTCATTTTACCATCTGCAAAGACCCTTTCAATATGCTGTGGTCTTTGCTTATATATTTCTCGTACATCTTGATGATGTCTATAATCATTTACCATTTCTTTATATTCCTCCCATACATGTCTTAAGATTTGTTTATAATTAGATTTTGTACATTTTTCTTTAAATGGACATTCACTACAATCACATTTGTCTGCTTTATATATTTTATATCCATCTTTATTGTATTTATCGTTTGAAATTAAATCTTTTCCATTAGGACAAATATAAATATCATTTAATTCATCATATACAAATTCATATTTTTTAAAATATCCTTTTTTATAACCTAATCTACTATATGGTAATGCTGGAATCATTTCGAGTTCTATTATTGTTTTACATATATGATTAGTTAAATATGCTGCATCTCCAACAAAATATTTAGTTTTTGAAATATCATAATTATTAGTAAAGTTATCAAAAGAATCATAAAAAGCAACTGAATCATGCATATTACTTGGATTTGTATCTACAGTTAGTATATAATTATTGTTATCACAAATAACTGATGTATTATATCCAAACATTTTTTCTTTATCACTTTTATATAGCATACCAGCATCTGAATCTGTATCACTAATTATTACTTCTTTTTCTCCAATTACTTCTTCTGTATTTACTTCTTCATTACATTTTATTATTTTTTCAACTTCTTCTAAATATTCTTTTTCAGTTAATTCCGAATCATGTAAACCTTTTAATGCTATTTCTAACTCTAATTCTTTTTGATATTTTTTTGCTTCTATTTTTACTATTTCTTTATGATTTTTCTTTTTGTTTGCATATGCTTTTGTATTAGTTGAATCAATATAAACTGCTGTAGTATCTAAACAGTCATATTCAATTAATAATTCAATAACTTTATCAAAAACAGTTTGCAATATATCTTTTTCTAATTTACAAAACTTTCTTTTATAATTTTGCGAATATGTTGAATGATCTGGAACTTCTTCATTTATACCATATCCAATAAACCATTTGTATAAAACATTATATTGTAATGCATCATAAGTTTTTCTTAAACTATCTTCATGAAAAAGGAACTTTAAAATATGAATCTTAAATAAAACAACTGGATCTATACTTGGTCTTCCAAATATAGAATATTGTTTTTCTACTTCATCATATATAAAGTTCCAATCAAAATATTCCTCAATAACTCTCAAAAAATGATTTTCAGGAATCATATTTTCTAAATTAATAATTTCACTTGAATATTGTTTCTTTGGTCTTTTTGTCATTGCCATGGTTATCACTTACTCCTTTATAATACCTAATATAATTATATCACATTTCAATAAAAAAAGTAAGGTTTAGTAAGCTTTTTATTTAGGTATTATAAAAGCAACCTTACAATTTAATTATACAACATATTTAATAAAAAGAAAAGACTGTTTTTCAAAATCTTGCGACTTTGTCAACAGTCTGAAACAAGTATTGTTACTTGTCTTTTTTTATTTATTACAGTCACTTGTACAGATATTAGTTTTAGTTTCTTCAAACATCTTAGCAAGTTTTTTCTTAAGACCCTCTAAGTCTTCATTTTTCCAATATTCTTCAGGAGTCTTATAGCCTTTAGTATCCCAAGCTGTTTCATCATCAAAATCTAATATTTCACCATCTTTTACCGCTATTACAGATGGAGCATATATTCTCTTATTTCCTTCTTCATCAAATTTTAAATAATCTTTAAGAATATCTACCATTTTTTTATAATTATCTGTATTATCTTTTCTATCATTTAAAATATTATAATAATATACTTTTTCTACATCATTTGCTTTAGCTACTTCATTTAAATATGGTACATAAGCAGTACACCATGGACACTCTGGAAAACCTAAATATACTACTCCTGTTCCATGTTCTAATATATTTATTATCTCTTCAGCACTTCTATAAACAAAGACATTATCCTTAGTAACACTAGTATACTCTTCAGCAAATTTCTTACCATCAATATTGGTATTTTTTTCTTTATTTAAGTAAAGATATCCTAAAACTCCTAACGCTATAACTAAAACTACCCCTATTACAATTACTATTTTCTTTTTCATTTTCTCACCTCATAATCAGTATAAATTATTTATTATTTTCTTACTATATAACTTAAGTTGAATTAACTAAACTCTAGGTTGAGTTTAATTGCAACTCTTATTCATAGATAATGGAACCTTGTAAATAGTAGTTTTATCATCTTCTGAAGTTGCACTTATTTCTAAAGTAATATTACTATTTTCAATATTCTTACATTCTTTAGCAAAATTATCTATACTAAAATTTACATCCTTTAAAAAATCATTTAACTTAATACTACTATCTTTTTCATAACTATAACTACCTATTTGTTCTTTAACCATACCATGTTCTTCATATAATATACATTCAATACTTTTATATAAATTATTATCAGTACCACCACAATAGTCTATATTAGATATATATAAATATGACTTATTCTTATTATAAGCTATACTACCTGATATCTCAAAATTAGAACAATTCGATGATACTGTCTTAAAAGTAAATGAGTCATCATGAAATACAATAAATAAAATAACTCCTAATAAAACAACAAATACACCTAATGAAATTAAAACTATCTTTTTCTTATTTACTTTTTTACTTTGATTATTTTCACTATTTTTCCCCTCTAGTAAATCATTAATATTAATATTATAGTCATCACATATCTGTTTAAGTAAAGATATATCAGGAATATTCTTCCCGTTTTCCCACTTACTAACTGCCTGATATGTTACTCCATATTTTTCTGCAAACTTCTCTTGAGTTAAATTATTCTTTTTACGAAGTTCTTTTATTAAGTTACCAATTCTCTCTTGATTCATACTACCACTTCCTATATTACTAAATACTTTTCTTATTTATAGTTGAGTTTACAAAATAAGAAATTAAATCTTCTGTCGACTCTCCCATTAATATTTTTTCTTCTACTTCTTGAATAAATAATAGATTTTTCAAATCATCTTTGCTACCTTTTATACTTGGAATATATCCCAAACTTTCAACTTGAGAAATTGCATCATAAATAATATCATAAGAAATATAATTTTGTTTTGTCCTATACTCTTCTCTAAAACGATACAGTAAATCAATTGATTTTTCACTACTTTCTATAAAAGAATTATTTGTTTTTAAAAATAAAATATATTTAGAGAATAAACTAATATCAACAATATCTCTTGGATAAAACAACTGTACATTACTATTTAAAAACTTTTCAAAATCATTTTTAAATGTAATTCTTCTTATCATATTGTTATATTTAATTTCTGAATTAATATCACTTTTAGTATCATTAGTTGGATCAGTATAAAAATATCCATCAATTCCATACTTTTCATCTTTAATATAAAAATAACATATAGCATGTTTATTTAATTCATCTGCTAACATTGTAATATTTATTCCAATTTGTCTACATAATATACATAAGAACTGACATATTCCAACACAATTTATATAATCATCATTCAAAAACAAATATGGACTTCTTCCTATATCTGGATATTTATCATTAACTTGCTTGTAAAATTTGTAATTTACAACAAAAGAATATATAGATATAAACTTTTCAAAAAGACTAAGAATACTATTATTAATATTACTAGTCATATCAATTAATTTATTATTTATCATTAATATATCATTTGGTTTGTATCTACGACCATCTCTTGATTCAAACTCAATTGCATTTAAATCAGAAATATTTTTAAAAAAACTTGAATCAAAATATGAAATAGGTAAATCGATAATAATTTTTTTGCCTTTATTGTTTTCAATATTCCAATTTATTGAATTAATATCAGAATCAATATTAGAAGAATTTTCCCAAAAACTTCCAATATTTAATCTTATTTCTTTCATATTTTTCACCTCACAAAAAATTATTTCAGAATAATATTATCACTTCTTATACATAAAATATCTACATATATTATTTTATCATATTTTTTAATTTTGTCATATATAAAATTAAAAATGCAATAATTTTTATTTACCACATTTTCAATATTTTACTAATCTACTTATCTTTTCTATCTCGATAAAATGCCATTATATTTTTTCTCTGTAAATCATATTCATTAAGCAAATAATGATATTCCGGAGATTGTGCAAGTAAATCACTCTTTTTTATTATATAAATCATATTAATTTCACCGACATCAAATTTATTTAAAAACTCATCTAGTTTATCTTCATTTAATTTTGAAATATTAATATCGTGATAATATATTAATTTTTTTATCAAACTAGTTAATTCATCCGATAATTCATATTTCTTCGAAAAATTCAAAAATATTTCGCAAGATTTAATCCAATGATTATAAAAATGACCGATATTATTTTCATCTTCTGTATAAGTATAAGGTTTACCAATATCGTGAAAAAGTGCTACTAACCTTAAAACTATGTTTTGAGGTACTCCATCTACAACACATAAAATATGTTCATAAACATCATAAATATGCCAAGGATTATTTTGATTAAACCCTTTTGCCTTCTTTAGTTCTGGAATAATACTAAAAATATAATCTTCATTCTTCTTGATAAAGTTACTTGGTTTTTCTGTCAACAAAATATCAAATAATTTTTTTAAATCATTATTCATCACTATCACCATTCAAAACAATTATATCATACTTTAATACTTTATTATAGAAAAAATAATAAAGTTAACAATTTATAATAAAAATTATTTCTTTATACTTTTGATTAAGATTAGCAACTACCATAATAATATTATTTTCTTAAGATAATCTTTTTACTTTCTTCTGCCACCTCTACATTACTAAAAACATCCTTTGCTTCTTCTAAATATAAACTTTTATCTTCCTCTGGCCAAAAATGTGTCAATAATAGTTTTTTAGCACTACTTTTGCTTGCTAACAATCCAGCATAATAAGCAGTCATATGAGTAGTACTATTAGAATTATATTTTCTTAAAAGTGAACTCTCACAAATGATTAAATCTGCATCTCTACAAAAGACTACTAAATTATCAAAATTAGAAGTACCAATATCAGAAGTATATATAATCTTAAAATCTTTATTTTGTAATTTTACCATAAATGCTTCTATGGTATGAGATTTATTATCATGAAAAGTTATTTTTAAATCATCTATAAAAAATGAATAACTATCAGTTATGTCAAAATACTTGGCATAACTCTCTTTACTAGATACTATAGATTTCTTATTAAAGTCATAATCATTTTTAGGTAAAAATATATTTATCTTGTTATTAAGTAATCCTAAATTATGATAGACATAAGATGCGTAGCAGATACTTCCGATATCTCCGAAATGATCTCTATGATAATGAGTAATTATCACATTTAAATTTTCTAAAGTATCAGGGAATTTTAATAGTCTAGTTATTCCACTGCCACAATCTAATAGTATTTTTTTATTATTATAATTTATTAAAACCCCTGGGCAATTCATATTACCTTTAGTATATGGAGAAATAGTTCCAAGTGGTGTAATTGTTATCTCACTCATTTTACTATACTCCTCTTTTTTATTAACATTTTTTCTTTAATAGTAGGTTCTACATACCTTATAATATCTTTATCAAGATTAAATAGTTCTTTTACCATACTAGAAGAGACTGATTGATATTTAGTATCTGCAAATAAGCAAATAGTATTTATCATATTATTAGATATTTCTCTATTTATTTCTTGCATAGTAACTTCATAATCATAATCACTTAAACTTCTAAGTCCACGAATGATAGCCTTACATTCATTTTGAATTGCAACATCTACTGTCACCCCACTACCAGATATAACTTTTATATTACTCATATCTCGATATAAATATTTAATCATTTCTAGTCTTTCTTCTATAGAAAAGAATGAAATCTTTTTTGAATAATTTTGCATAACTGCCACTACGACCTCATCAAATAAATTACTTGCTTGCCATATAATGTCCATATGTCCCTTTGTTATAGGATCAAAGCTTCCCGGATATAAAACTCTTGTCATAATATCTTCACCACCTTATGTAAATTAAACCTTTTTCCTTTCTTTACTTGTATTATAATACTTTTTGTGATATAATCAAAATACATATTTGTTATGTTTATCATAACTGGAGGTTATTATGAATATAAATTTTGAATTATATAGAATATTTTATGTAGTTGCTAATCATAGTAATATTACTAAAGCAAGTGAAGAATTAAATATATCACAGCCTGCTATTAGTAAATCTATTAAGAATCTTGAAGATCAATTAGGAGGAAACCTCTTTATAAGAACTAAAAGAGGGGTTATATTAACAGAAGAAGGAAAAGAATTCTATAACTATATTAAACAAGCTATGGAATATATTAATAATGCTGAAAAGAAGTTTACCAATCTTATTAACTTAGAGACTGGATGTATAAAAATTGGAATCAATACTACTTTAACAAAAGAATTCTTACTACCATTTCTAGAAGAATTTCACTCTTTATATCCTAAAATAGATATTCAGATTATAACAGGACTTACTACAGAATTAATATCTAAATTAAAAAATGGATTAATTGATATAGTAATATTAAATATTAACAATAAAGATTACGGTAATGATATTGAAATAATTAAATGCCAGAAGATAAATGATTGTTTTGTAGTAAATAGTAAATTCAAAGAATTAATTAATAAAGAAATATCACTAAACGATATAAATAATTATCCTTTAATACTACAAAGAAAAGGTTCTAATACTAGAGATTTTTTAGATAACATTGCTAAGGAAAACGATGTTATTCTAAAACCTAATATAGAACTAGCAAGTTATTCTCTAGTTGTAGAATTTTCTAAAATAGGACTAGGTATTGGATATGTAACTAAGAAATATATACAAAAAGAATTAAAGAATAAAGAACTATATGAATTAAATATCAAAGAAAAGATTCCTAGTAGATATATAGGTATCGCTCTATCAAAAAATCACTTACCTAGTTTTAGTACTAAAAAACTTATTGAAATAATAGAAAAAGACAAATATAATTTTAAATAATTTTATATCTGTCTTTTTTAGTTTTATAATATATTCTTAGTACTATAAACTCATAACTGGCGGTTAAGCAAGTTCGAGTAAAATAGTACAAAAAAGGAGTTTGCAATCATCCAAACTCCTTTAAGTACTATTTGGTGCCCTTTTGGTGGAAGTATAACAACCACTAGGCATAAATTTATAGGTAGTAATAACTACTAACTAATATAATTATATCACAATTTTTATTTTTTTAATAATAAAGTTGCCAATTCCTTTAATCAAAATTTTTAATTTACGCAAAAATATGGTATAATAATTAATAACAAGGAGGTTATTTATGAATGACGACATTAAACGCCTTAAAGAATTAAAAGATCGACATCATTATTTTGGTGATTTAACCCCTAATGAAGAAGAAGAAATGCACCAATTGGATTCATTACTATCTAGTATTTTGGAATTATTAGAACAAAGAGCCATTGATGATAGATTTCCTGGTATTGATGAAAAAATATGGGAATTAAGAAGTGTTTTAAAAATAGGCTGTGAAAATCAAATGTTTAAAAGAAGATAAATAATATTAATTATTAACCAAAATGTGTTATTTATATGCTATAATTATATTAACAAGGAGGTGTTAATGTGAGTAATTTTCAAAATAATTCAATAATAACTATTGATGCTGAATTAAGAGGATATCTTTTAAGGGATTTTTTAGAAAAAAACGGTCTAAGAGAAGAAGTTAATAATAACATTGTATATGGTACTTATACAACAATGGAAGAAATGGATGGTATAGGTGGTGGCTTATCAGAAGTTAAACATGAAGGTTGGAATTATTTGGGAAAAGGGTTAGAAAAAAATCCTTTTGCTCCAGTTCTTAAAACTAAACCTACTGTTATGGATAATGCTAAATTGCAACTTTTTGTTTGTGATAGATATGGTATATTAACTAAAGAAGACTTTTTTAAATCACTTGATGAATTACAAACTAAGTTATCAGATCAATTTATAACAAGAAAAATTCAAGAGAGAGAAAGAGTAATGGCTCAAATGGCAAAATTACAAGAACAACTTCGTTCAATTGATGCTGATATAGAAAATGCAAAAGGAAATAATCGTAGCCCAAGACGATAATTTGTTTTTTGAATATGTTTAAAAAGTTCTAATAATTGTTATTTCATTAGAACTTTTCTTTATTTTCATTACGAAGTTTTGAAAATAAAAACATAATTTTGCTTGGCTTTATATGCCTTGCTAAAATTATGATTAAAAGGGATTAAAAAGGGAATTTCCCTTTTTCACACCGTTATTGGCTTTGCCAATAGCGTAGTGTGTTACCATTTCGACAAAATGGTTTTTTTCACGAGCTGTTGCTCGTTTTTTAAATATCAAAATCTCGATCATCATATTCATAATTTATTTTGTATAAATAATCGTTTATTTCTTCTTCTCTTGTAGTATTATCTGCTATGTCGTGTAAATCTTCATTATCGTAAAGATTATTTTTGTGATACTCTTTTATTTCATCAACAACATCATCTTTATCATTTTCAGTTCCTATTTTTAATAATCGTTTAAAGAATTTTTTTAGTGCTTGTAAGATAGTTTTAAGTAAGTTAAATAAATTATCGTAATCTTGTTGTAATTTTTCATTTTGTTTTTCTAATAATTTAACTTCAACCTTAATATTATCTCTTTCTTGTTCTATATCTTTATATGTTTGTGTGTAGTCTGTTAGTTCTTTAAATAATGCTTGACTTCTAGGCATATCTTTAATAACTCTTTTTGATGTATGCATAAAGTTATTTAGTGTATCGTATGTATCTTTATCAATTTTAACCTCTTTGCCACTTATTGTTGGTTTGGCAATTTTTAATTTTTCTTCTAGTAGTTCATAATCTCTAGTCATAAGGTAATTTTGTTTTTCCATACGAGTATCTAACTTTTTTGTAATTTTCTTAAATTCTTTTATTGAAATGTGCTCGTTATTGCTGTTTTTAATGCCTCTTTTAAGGTCAAAACCTTTGTCTACTAGTCTTTGATGGTATTTGTCTTGAAGTTCGCTTAAATGGGCGTTAGATTTGATATATTCTTTTTTAGAAATAGTATATTTTTCAGTATTAGTTCTTTTATCAAACTTTCTAATTAAGGGAACAACTACACAATGAATATGTGGTGTTTTTTCATCTAGGTGTAGTGTAGCATGTAATATTTGTTCTTTTGTATAACCTAAATCTTCATAAACAAATTCCATACAAATATCAGCCCATTTTTTAATTTGTTTCTTATTCATATCTTTAAAGAAATCACTATCACTAGTAAATAGTAATTCATCTGCGACTACATTATTTGCGTCATCTACCATTTGTTTAAATGTTTTCTTTCTATCATCTCTCATTGTTTCCATTCGTTTATCGTGTTCTTTTTTATACTCTTTTGTTAGATTATAAAAACCTTTAATGTATTTCTCTGAAAGTGGGACTAGTTCAATATTATTTTTAGTTTTTGTAATATCTATATCGGGGTTAGATTTATATGCTTTTTTCTCTCGTTTGTTGTGCGATCCGATTTGTGCTAAATCTGCTATTTTATATATTGGCTCGACTCTAAATATCGCATAACTCATTATCACACATCTCCTTAAACTTTTCAAAGAAACCTTTATAAAGTTGCTCGCCATTTATATTTTTAATATCGCTTAAATCAATAGTTATAATTCCAAATTTTAATTTATCATCTTTGTATTTCTTTTTATCGTTAATAGCAATAATTCTAATTATTTTTTCAATATCTACATTTGAAGTAAAACTTATATCGCTTAAATCATCATTTGGATAAACAAAATAATAATTTAATTTGTAATCACTTCCTAATGTTTCTACTAGTTTATTAAAATAATTTTGTGCTTGTTCTGTTGTTTTTAATTCTTTATTCATAGGTAGTGAATAACCATAGTTATCTTCAAATAGAAACCAATTTAAAGGTAGTCCATAATCTTGATTATAGTTAATCATATCAAGTAAGAAACTAGTTCTAAAATGTGTTTCTTTAACTATTGTTTTATCTTCTTTTCTTTCTACTACTAAATTATCAATGTAAGTAGATATTATTCTTTGTTTTTCTTCTCTTGGCTTATTTAACCAACCATAGATATTAGCAAAAAACTTCTCTGGTTTAACAAATGTATCAATGTTATGTTTATCTTGTAAGATAAGTAAATCATCAACAGTAAAACTTAAATTTTCATATTGTCTTTGTTCTTGATATTTCTTTTCTAAATCGTTCTTTTGAAATTCAATGTGTTTAATCTCTTTATCAAAATCTTCAAGTTTCAATACACCTTTAATATATGCTGTTTTAATTCTATCTAATTGTTTATCTAAATCTTTGATTTGTTTGTCATAGTCTATTTGTTTATTATCAAATTTAGATTTAATAAATGGTGTGTAGTAATCATTTATAAGTTCATCAGTTTTAGTAAGTTCAATAACTGCTGCTAACATATTTTCTTCTATTTCTTGCTCTTTAAAGTTAGTTTTACAATGTTCGCATTTATAGTAATAATATTTATTTCCATTCTTTTTAGTCGTAGCACTTCCACCTAGAAATCTACCACATTTAGAACATATTAGTTTATTTGTGAATAAGTAAGTTGCTGTTCTTTCATAGTGTCTAGCATTTCTTAATTTTTGACTTTGGCAATTATCCCATTTTTCTTTTGATACTATTGGCTCAACAACATTTTCATAATATGTAGGTTGTTTTGTTCTTTTACCATTTACAAAATCGCCCTTATAAAGTTCGTTTGATAATATCTTTTGAATAGTAGAGTCATACCAATTTGTTTTTCCTAAAACTTTTTCTTTGTTAAATATATTAGCAATAGTTTGATGAGATTTACCCTCTAAATATAAATCGAATACTCTAACAATAACATCTTTTGTTAAAGGGTCAGGCACTAACTTTTTATTATCTCTTGTAAAACCTAATGGAGCACGATTTGGAATGTGTCCTGACTTAATAGCACCTACCATACCAAACTTTGTTCTTTCGCTACATTTTTCAATTTCATTTTGAGAAACACTAGTCATTATTCTCATAACCATTCTACCATTTGAAGTAGTTGTATTAGATTCATCAGCCATACAATCAATATCACATTCATAATCATTAACAAACTTCATAAGTTTTTCAATGTCATAAACTGAACGAGTTAATCTATCTAACTTAAAAGCAACAATAACATTTATTTTCTTATCTTTAACATCTTGCATCATTTCTTGATATGCTGGTCTTTTATCATTTTTAGCACTTATACCTGCATCTTCATATATTTTATAAACTTCATAACCTTTAAATTTACAAAACTCTTTTAATTTTTCTTCTTGTTCGGGTAAACTAAAACCCTCACGTTTTTGGTCGAGTGTAGAAACTCTTTTATAAATACCTGCGATTTTCTTTTCTTCATTCATACTTTTATCAACCTCACTTTCTATCAAAAAAGAGGGGTCAAAAATACTAGGTGGGACTAATACCTTTGACTCCTCTTAAATAAATAAGTATAAATTTTAAATATGTTATATGTGCTTTTAATCATAGAAGTACCTCTCTTTCCCCTTTAAAAAGCGATACTGCTTGCTTTTATTAGTTCTATACTATATACATTTATTCTTGATTTGTCAAGGTTTTAGTGGGTTTTAATATATTCTTCAAAATCTTTAAACTTAATTTTCTCTTTATAACCATTTATAAAAATATCATCACATTCATCAAATATTAAATAATCAATACCTTTAATTTTTACTATATGAGGTTTAACCATAGCAATATTTGTGTTTTTAATACTTTTAATATTTCCATTTGTGATAGTGTAGTCAACATAAGCAAACCTACAAATCATTTCTACCTTTCTTTTTAATTCTTCACTTATTACAAGTTCTTTAGTTTCTATTGTCATAACTCATCACTTTTCCTTTCTTAAATAACAAAAAAACTAACATTTCTGTTAGTAATTTATTACTCTCGAATTTATAAAAGTTCGAGTTTCCTATCAATCTGGTGGAGAATGTGGGACTTGAACCCGCGACCCCCTGCGTGCAAGGCAGGTGCTCTAGCCAACTGAGCTAATTCCCCACGGTAGGCACTTGATTAAATCAAGCATAAAAATCATATCATAGAATTAGTAAGTATGTCAATACTTTTTTAACAACAAATGTGTATTTTTGACTTTTTGTATAAAATTTGGTATAATTTTAGTAATTAAGGGGGAATAAAAGATGAAAATAAAATTACCTGATAAATTTAAAAAAGAAGATAGTGTAGTGCTAATAGACATATATAAGGGTCTATTAATAATAGTAAACAAAAGTGATTTTAACCCTGAACAAATTTTAAAAAGCAGTATAATTCCAAAAGAAAGAGTAAAAAATGTTTACAGAGTAATAAATGCAAATAGCCATGAACTAAAAGTAGTAAACGGAACAGTTACTATTCCATATGACTTTGATAGTTATGTACTTAAAGAAAACGAAAAATCTTTATACATAATAAACGCGGAGGTAAAAAATGAAAAAACTCTCTAATACATCATATACAAGTGCTTTATTATTTAGTAAACCTAAAATTGAAAAAATAGTATTCGAAGTGCCAGAAAGTAAACAAGTAAAAACAGATGTAGGTTTTGTTTTTGGAGGAATATCACAAGAATATAGATTACAAAAAGCACTAGAACTTTATCAAAATGGATTAATAAACAAAATACTTTTATCAGGTGGAATAGGAAAAATAAGTACAGAAAAAACTAAAACAGATGTATGTATGATGCTAGAATATTTAAAACAAATTAACACACCAAAGGATATAATGAGAGACATATTAGTAGAAGACAAATCAAGAGACACATATGAAAACATTGTAAATAGTTTAAAATTATACTCAAAACCAAATAGAACATACACACTAATATCTTCTGACTTTCACTTAAGAAGATGCTCAGGTATATTTGCATACATACTTGATAAAAGTAATCAAAATGGAATGTTTTCTATAAGTCCAGTTATGGATAACCAAACAGATAAAAATAACTG
>USIB01000005.1 GCA_900554615.1 uncultured Mycoplasmatota bacterium
GTGAAGCAGTTTCCGTATAACCATTACTAGTAGAAAAAAACAAAGCATCAATAACTTCACCATTATACTCTAAATATTCCATACTAGTTTCATTAACTGCTTCTCTAAGTTTATTAATATTATCGATATAATTTTCACCCCAAGCACTCTTTAAATAATCATTATCTAAATAAACTTGATTCATAATAGAATCTACAACATCATAATCATTATCTTTATTATATTCAATTCTCTTCAAAGCATAACTTCTTGCCGCTACTGCCTGAGCCTTTAGTGCTTCCTTCTCAAAATAAATAGGCATCTCTCCAGCCAAAACACCAACGATATATTCTTCAAAAAAAATTTTATCAATATTACCAGTATCAACTCTTTTAACTCTAATAATAGTATTAGACATATATTTAAGTTTTATTTCTTCTTTTTTATCTAACTTAAAAAAATTAACAATCAAAAAAGGAATAAAAATAATTATAATAGTAATAATTAATATTTTCTTCATATCATAACCTCTACTCAATTATATGATATAAAAAAAGAAAAATCTGTCAAAAAAAGAAATAGTAATTATCTACCATTTCTAAGTAATTCAAATTTAACATTTTTAGTAAGATGAATAAGACTAGGGTCACTTTCATTAGTATATGCTAAATCAAACAAAGTACCCCTATCAAATCCAACATTTCCACCCCTGTCAAGAACAATACCAATAAAAGGTTCCATACCAGGTACATCACTTACTCTAAATACAGAATAAAAAGGAAACTCTTTATCAGCGGCTAATATCCTAACAGTACCAAATTCACTATCATCATAATACATAGAATCAATTAAATTATGACCTGAAGCAGTAATACCAGAACAACCATAACAATCAGCACCATAACCAGTTAAATTACCAATTTCTGTTCTAAGTACTTGTCTATCATAAAAAAGTCCCGATGGACTAACCACAGGAGGCTCTGGAACAACTTCCTCTTGTTTAGTCTCATTTCTATTTTCTTCTTTTTCTTCTACTTTAATTTCTTCTTCTACTTTTACATCATCTTTACTATCTTCTTCTTTAGATTCATCATCTAAAGGAACAATAATACTATCATTAACACTAAGAAGAACCTCTTCTCTCTTAAAAAGAATAGAAGTTTTATCAGCCATTTTATCAAAGTTATTATTACTAATAGTTAAACTTTCATTATTTCCTCTACCAGAAAAAATAAGAATTAAAAATAAACTAACTACCAATAATTGTGAAGAAATAGTAATAACTTTTGCAGTTACACTCTTCATTTAATCACCTCATTAATATTTTAAAGCATATTAATTGTAACATCATTTTGAAAAAAAGTCAAATATTGCTTCCGCGTTAGCAGTAGTAACCCTTGAAATATCTACTATTGAAACATCTTTGATATCAGCAATTGCCTCTGCAATAAGTGGAATATATTTAGGACTATTACTCTCTCCCCTATATGGACTAGGAGTAAGATAAGGACTATCAGTTTCCAATAAAATATATGATAAATCAATATCTCTTACCACTTCTTTAATAGTTTTAGCATTTTTATAAGTAATTATACCACCAATTCCCAATTTATATCCAAGTTTAATAAACTCTCTAGCCATCTCTACTGAACCACTAAAACAATGAATACTCCCCTTTACTTTATATTGCTTTAATATATTATATGTATCTTGTATAGAATCTCTACTATGGACAATAATAGGCTTATTATATTTATTAGCAATATCTAATTGTCTCCTAAAAACCATTATTTGTTTTTCCTTATCAGTATTATCATAATGATAATCAAGACCTATCTCACCAATAGCAACAACTTTAGAATTATTAATATTTTCTTCCAAAAAGCGGAAATATTCCTCTTTAAAATCATCAAGTTCTGTAGGATGAAATCCAATAGCAGCATAAACAATATCATATTTATTAGCAAGTTCCATAACCTCAATATTAGACTTAATATTACTCCCATTAACAATAATCTTATCAATATTATTATCTCTACATTCAGAAATAACTTTATCAATATCATCATAATATTCACTAAAAATATGACAATGTGTATCTATAAACATAAAAACCCTCCTTAAAAAAAATATACTATATAAATAGTACAATCATTTAATGCATAATTTACAAATATATTTCAACACAAGAGCAAAAAGAAAAATACCATAAATAAAATCAATAACACTCTTATAATTAAATATAAACAAAATAATAATACCACCAAAAACAAAGGTTAACACTCCAAATACAACTCCCTGATTTTTACTCTTAAGCATATTTAGTCTTCCTCTCATAAATAGGTACTACAACCAAAATATAACATAAATTAACAAATATGTAAATAAAAAAGAGTAAACTTTACACAAAGAAAAAAAGAACTAAGTAAAATCTTAATTCTCAATTCTTTGAAATAATACTTCTGCCTTATTAACTTTAGTACCAGACCTGTAACCACCAAAATCATTAATACTCTCATATGAAGTATTATCAGTGTTAATCTGATTAAATATTTTACTACAAGTATCAGGAATAAAAGCCTGCAATAAAATAGTAGAAATTCTAATACACTCAATCAAATTATATAAAACAGTATTAAGTCTATCTTTTTTAGTTTCATCTTTAGCAAGTACCCAAGGCATAGTCTCATCTATATATTTATTACAATTTCTAAGTAAATCAAAAATACTAGTAATAGCCTTAGAAACCTCTAATTTATCCATATAATCATTAACAACATTTTTTAAATCAATAGCCTCTTTTATCAAAGCATCATCAATATCTTCCTTAACATTAGTATTAGTAATAACACCATCAAAATATTTATTAGCCATTCCAATAGTTCTATTAACTAAGTTACCAAGAATATTAGCAAGATCCCCATTAGTTCTACTAATTAAAGCATCTTCAGAAAAACTACCATCACTTCCAAATGGAACTTCTCTTAAAACAAAATACCTAACAGCATCAACACCATATGAATCAATATATTCTCTAGGATCTTTATAATTACCTAAACTTTTAGAAATCTTTCCTCCATTAATAACAAGCCATCCATGACCAAATACTTTTTCTGGTAAAGGTAAATCTAAAGCCATTAACATAATAGGCCAAATAATAGTATGAAATCTAACAATCTCTTTACCAACAATATGTAAATTAGCAGGCCAATACCTCTTAAATAATGAATCATCATCACTTAAATATCCTAAAGCAGATATATAATTAGATAAAGCATCAATCCAAACATAAACAACATGCTTATCATCAAAAGTAACAGGAACTCCCCAGTTAAAAGTAGTTCTTGATACACATAAATCATCAAGTCCAGGTTTAATAAAATTATTAAGCATTTCATTTTTTCTAGATTCTGGTTCAATAAAAGTAGGATGTTCATCATAAAACTTAACTAATCTATCTTGATATTTAGAAAGTCTAAAGAAATATGCCTCTTCAGATACTTCATTAACTTCTCTTCCACAATCAGGACACTTTCCATCTACAAGTTGTGTCTCAGTCCAGAAAGATTCACAAGGTGTACAATACAATCCTTTGTATTCACCTTTATAAATATCCCCTTGATTATATAATTTTTCAAATATTTTTTGAACACATTCAACATGTTCTTTATCAGTAGTTCTAATAAACTTATCATAACTGATATTTAAACGTTTCCATAAATTCTTAGAATTTTCAACAATATCATCAACATACTCTTGAGGAGTTATACCAGCTTCTTCTGCCTTCTTTTGTATTTTTAATCCATGTTCATCAGTACCAGTTAAATAGAAAACATCATAACCAGTAAGTCTTTTGTACCTAGCAATAGCATCCGCTATTATAGTAGTATAACAATGTCCTATATGAAAATTAGCACTTGGATAATATATAGGTGTAGTAATATAAAATTTTTCTTTATTCATTATAAATCATCTCCTTTATTATTAACAAAACTCCAACCATCTCTCACAATAGTAGAATTATCATCATCTGTCACTAAATAAGGTATAAATATACCTTGTACAAATCTATCCCCTTTATTAATCTCAATAACATCTTCCCCTTCATTCTGTAAACATACAAAAATATGACCATCATTCTTAGGATTACCATAATAATCTGCATCAATAATTCCTACCTGATTACACATCCGTACATTATACTTAAAACCTAAACTACTTCTTATAAAAATACCTAAAAACTCATTATCATTCATCATTACCTTAACACCAGTTGGAATACCTTTTCTTTCACCAGGATGCAAAGTAAACGAAACAATACTATAAAAATCATAACCAGCACTACAAGAAGTACTTCTTTTAGGTAAAGTAATATCTTCATAATTACCATCAGGTACATCACTAACAAAGATATTTTTATCAATTTTTTCAAATCTTCTCATATCAAACCTCCAAAAAAAATAAGATAGACCAAAGGACGAATAAATTACCGCGGTACCACCTTATTTTATTTAAAATACACTCATTAAGTTATAACGTAACAACCGTTTATACCTATTAGATATAACTGCTCCAGAGCCATTTATAATAATACTCATTATCTACTTTCACCAAACATAGACTCTCTATAAATTAATACTATTAATCTTTCCTTCATCGCATTACAAAAATTATTTTATCACAGTTTAAATCTAATTACAATAGGAAAATCCAAAATTTTATATATAATTTTAACCAATATATAATAAACATAAATAATCTTTTGTTGTTAGACTATTCTAGGCTAACAACAACACTCTAAGACCAAGGCTTAGAGTGAAAAAAACATACAAAAGTAAAAATGTATGTCTTTAACATCAATCAACAAATTGTTCACTAAGAAGTTTCGATAAAATAATACACATCTTATCCTCAACATCAGTAATAGGAGTATCAGTAGAAATAAGAATAACACTACCAATAGCATCACCATTATTAACAATAGAAGAAAAAGTATAATAACCAACCTCTTCTTCATCCCTAATTATTTTAAATTCTCTCTTCTGCTTTTCAAAAAAATTATCTCTTCTTTCAATAGACCTTTCAGTAAATTCATTAATTTCTTTATCCAAATATTTCTTCTTAAGAGGACCTGCTACTGCTATAACCTTATCCCTATCAGTAACAATAATATTATGTTTAATAATTTGATTAAAAGCCTCAACATAATCAACCGAAACATTTTTCAAACTTTCAATTTGTGAATACTTCTTCAAAATAATAGAATCATCTTCCAAATATATTTCCATACTCTCACCATTCTTAATTCTAAGATTCTTTCTAATTTCCTTTGGAATAACAATCCTACCTAATTCATCAATTCTTCTAATAACACCAGTTGTTTTCATATCTTCACCTATACTTTCTTTAATATTTTATCAAATAACCAAAGAATTATACATAAACAAAAAAATTAAAGAAATAAATCTCTAATTTTTAATATCTTCAAGTATTTTATCTAATAATTCATTAAAATAAAATATAAAATGTTTATCTAATTTAATTAAATCAAGAATAATATGTATTTCATTTTCAATATAAGAAAATCTAAAATATTTACAAATATCATAAGCCGTAAAGAATAACATCTCACCATCAATTTTAGAAGAAATATCCCGAGGCAATACTAACTCAATATAATTCTTATTTTGCTTACTTTTAGTAATATTAAGTTCTCTTGCTTGTTTCTCAAACCATTCTTCATGCATATAAATAACCATATCATCCGTAACCTTACCAAATCTATTTTCAAGTGTCTCCTTAATTTTATTAATATCATCCATAGAATTAATACTATTAATCATCTCATGAATTTCAATCCTAATCTCATCATCAGGAACATATTCATTAGATATATGAGTATCAACTTCAATTAAAGGTTTATTTGACACATCTTCCTTTTCTTCTACTTTAACACCCTTTAACTTATCAACTTCTTCCTTTAACATCTTAAGATACAAATCAATACCAATACTATCAATAAATCCCGATTGTTCACTTCCTAAAATATCACCCGCTCCACGAATAGATAAATCACGCATAGCGATTTTAAACCCACTACCAAGTTCAGTAAACTCCTTTATCGTATTAAGTCTTTTAACAGCCAAATCATTAAGTTCTTTTCTATTATTATACATCATATAAGCATAACCTATTCTATCACTTCTTCCAATTCTACCCCTAATTTGATACAATTGTGATAATCCAAAATGATCTGCATCGAAAATAATCAAAGTATTAACATTAGGAATATCAATTCCTGTTTCTATAATAGTAGTACATAAAAGAATATCAAACTCATGGTTAATAAAATCAATCATAATATTCTCCAAATGATCCTTAGTCATTCTACCATGTGCATATCTAATTGTCGCTTCAGGAACAAGATTATGTATTTCCTCTAACTTACCATCTAATTTGTCAATATTATTGTATAGCATAAATACTTGTCCATTTCTAGATAATTCTTTATATATAGCATCTTTAACAATATTTTTATTCTCAGGTATAACATAAGTTTGAATAGGTCTTCTCTTTTCAGGAGGAGTTTCAATAAGAGCAAGTCCTCTAATACCAGACATAGACATTTGCAAAGTCCTAGGTATTGGTGTAGCAGACAAAGTAAGAACATCTATAGAACTCTTATACTTCTTAATCTTCTCCTTATGAACTACCCCAAATCTCTGCTCCTCATCAATAATAAGTAAACCCAAATCTTTAAAATCAATCTTCTCATTAAGAATTTTATGAGTACCAAATAAAATATCAATCTTCCCGCTCTTTAATTTTTCAAGTATTTCTTTTTGTTCTCTAATTGAAGTAAATCTATTAAAAAGAGCAATATTAATAGGAAAATCGCCAAATCTATCAATAGCAGACTTATATTGTTGACTAGACAAAATAGTAGTAGGACACAAATATGCTACTTGTTTACCATCATTAACAGCCTTAAATATTGCCCTAAATGCAACTTCAGTTTTACCATACCCAACATCACCACATAAAAGCACATCCATTGGTTTACTTCTTTCCATTTCTCTTTTAATTATATCAGTAGCCCTAAGTTGATCAGCAGTAGGCTCATATCTAAACTTACTTTCAAACATAATTTGATTCTCATCATCACTAGAAAAAGCATATCCAGATGACGCTTCCCTTTCAATAGACACCTTAATAAGATCTGCCGCTATACTCTCTAATTTCTTTTTAACTCTCGCCTTTCTCTTATTCCAAGAATCACTGCCAAGTTTATCTAATCTAAGAAAAGCACCATCTTTACCATTAAACTTAGTAATCTTATCTATTTTTTCAACTGGTAAATATAGAATATCATCATCAGCATACAATAATTTAATATAATCTTTCTTCATACCATTCTTCATTAAAGTACATATCTCAATATATTTACCAATACCATGATCAATATGAACAATCAAATCCCCTTTTTCTAAATTATCAATATTACTAATCTTAGTACCAACTTTAAACTTACTTTTAACTTTTCTCTTATCTTCAATCTTTCCAAATAAGTCATTAGCGGTAATAACAACATAATCATCATAAATAAAACCACTATAAATATATTTATTAACAAAATTAATTTTGTTCTTAATAATATTATTTTCATCAGTAAAAATAACATCATCACCTAATTCTAAATAAGTAATAATTCTTTTAACAATATTCTTATCATCTATACAAAAAATAACAGTTTTACCACTACTAATATATTTAAACAAACTATTTTTAATATTCTCAAAATTACCACCATAATTCTCAATATTATTAGATGTATATTTAATATTCTTAATATTCATATCTATCAAATTATCTATATCAAGAATATAAATAGAATCATGTATAGAAATATCACCAATATCCCACATATAATTAGTTTTAATATCAGATTTAACTTCACTATCATATTCCAAAATATTTTCTCTAAGTAAATTATAACTAGACATAATTTGATTATAATCATAATAACAAAGAACAAAATCTTTCATATAATCCCATAAACCACTTACTAAAGAAGAATAATTAGGTAAATATTTTTGTTTTCTGATAATTGTATCATCAGAAGATTTATCAATTAAAAACTCAGTATATGGAAATATTTTTATACTATCGATTTCCTTACTAGATATTTGATTTTCTAAATCAAAATACTTAATACTATCAATAGTATCTCCCCAAAACTCAATTCTAATAGGATTTTCTGAAAAAACAGGAAATATATCTACAACATAACCTCTTATAGCCATCTCACCAGTTCTACTGACAACTGGTACCTTTTCATAACCTAAATCAAACAAACAACTAATAAAGTTATCTCTATCGATATCATTATTTTTAACTATCTCCATTATTTTATCTTTATATAATTTAGGCTCAGGTAAATATCTAAGAACTCCCATTAAATTAGTAACAACGATATATTTATCACCAGAAATTGTTTTATTTAATGTATTTAATCTATCAATCATAAACTCAGGACTAATATCAGTAACCTCAGTAGTAATAAAATCATCCATAGGAAAAAATAAAACTTTATCAGTATAATTAATAAGTCTATTATAAATATCATTAGCCTCATATAAAGAATTACAAAGTACAAGAATCCCTCTATTATTTTTTACAAAATATTCATATAAATATATAGAATTAAGTTCTTTATTAAGTCCCGTTATAGCATATCCACTATCTTTACTAATATTAAACAAATTATCAAAAATTGCCATTTCTATCTCCTCTCACGATTAAAAGATACATATAAATGTATCTTAACTTTTATTTTGTATTCATACCATTATAAATATTTTTTAATTTAACAACATCATAATTAACAAAATCCTCAATTAAATTATCAAGTTTACTATAAACCTCATCTAAAATAGTTCTCTCTTCTTTATTAAATTTTCCAAGTACACAATCAATAGCCTGTATAGAGTTATTTTCCCCACTAATGCCAATCTTAAACCTAACATAATCTTGCGTTCCCAGACAATTAGTAATACTTTTAACACCATTATGACCACCACTAGAGCTATTATTAACAATCCTAATTTTGCCTAAAGTCATATCCAAATCATCATGCATTATCAAAATATCTTTAATATCAACATCATAAAAATCAACAATCTCTTTTACAGCATTTCCTGATAAATTCATATAAGTCAAAGGTTTAACAACAATAACCTTTTCTCCATTTATATTAACATCAAAAATATCTGCTTCAAACTTTCTTTCCGTTTTAAAGTTACAATTATACTTCTTAGCAAACATATCAGCAAGTTCAAAACCAATATTATGTCTTGTATTTTCATATTCCTTTCCAGGATTACCAAGTCCTACCACCAACTTCACAATAATCAATCCTCCTTATGATATTCTTTATATATTTCATTTTTAGGTACATTTCTTTCCTTAGCAACTTTTTTAATAGATGACATAACATCAAGACCAGCATTAATATATAAGTTAACAGCATCTTTTATAGAAATACTAAAATCAATATTTTTATCACCACATCCACTTACAACAATAACAAATTCCCCCTTTTCAGGAATATTAGCAATTAAATCATTAATCTTACCACGATATATAGTTTCAAATTTCTTAGTAATCTCTCTAGAAATACTAATATCTCTATTTCCAAAAATCTCTAACATCATATTAAGAGTTTTCAAAATACGATGTGGAGCTTCATAAAAAATCATAGTATATTCATTATCTTTAAGCATTTCAAGTTCATCTCTACGTTTAGAATCTTTACTATTTAAAAAGCCATAAAATAAAAAAGGTTGTGAAGAAATACCAGAAGAAATTAATGCTGGCACAAATGCAGTAGCACCAGGAATAGCAATAACATTATAATTATTATCACTAATATACTTAACAGTCTTATATCCAGGATCACTTATAATGGGAGTTCCTCTATCAGTAACTAACCCAACAGATTTCCCATTCTTCAAGTATTCTAGTACTTTTTCTTTCAAAATATCTTCGTTATGATCATGTAAAGAAATAAGTTTCTTTTTAATGCCAAAATTATTAAGCAAATTAAGAGTTACTCTAGTATCCTCGGAAAAAATAACTTCAACTTCCTCCAATACTTTAACTGCCCTATAAGTAATATCTTCCAAATTACCAATAGGAGTAGGAATCAAATATAAACTAGGACTATTATCATAACTATTTTGAATCATGCGTATCATCTCCAAACATATTTTTAATTTCATCAACATAATTACCATCTTCATCATACACGAATAAAGGTGAAAGCATCTTTAATCCAGTCTTCCCACCCTTTACACATTCAATGAGCATAAGATCACTATTTTTACCAACTTTAGGATAAATAAACCTAATCTTTTTCGCAATAAAACCATAATTTTTCATAATATCAAGTATTTCAATTAACCTTTCAGTTCTATGAACTAACGCAAGTCTGCCACCTGTCTTAAGAATCTTTTTGCTTACCATAAAAATATCATTTAAGTTTAAATACTTTTCATGACGAGCAATTGCTTTAATAGAATTGTCATTTTCAAAAAAACTATTAGAAGTATTAAAATATGGAGGATTACAAGTAATAACATCAAAAAAATCACTCGAAAACAAATTATTAACATTTCTAGCATCGTCATTAATAAGAGTTATCTGCTTGTCCATAGAATTTTCATTAACAGATAAAACACCTAAATCATATATCTCTTTTTGAATTTCAACACCATATATTTTAGCCTTTGTTCTGTATGTCAAAAGCATAGGAATTGGTGCATTACCAGTAGCAATATCTAAAATATTTCTATCCCTCAAATTAATAGTAACAAAGTTAGATAAAAGCAAAGAATCCAAAGACATTTTAAAGTATTCAGTATCTTGATAAATATAAGCATCTTTAAAATTAAGTAAACTATTCTTTACTATCATTAATATTCACTTCCACGATTTCATTATCAACAAGAACTTTATATTTACCAATTAACGGATCAGATGAAACTACTTTACCTTCTAAATTATTAATATTAACCTTCTTTCCAACAACAGGAACCGCTTTTCTTGCTTCAGTATATAACTCATTCTCATAATTTAAACAACAAAGTAATCTTCCACAAACACCATTAATTTTAGAAGGATTTAAAGCAATGCCTTGATTTTTAGCCATATTAATAGAAACAGTATCAAAATTACTTAAAAAAGAACTACAACATAAAATTCTTCCACAAGGACCAATTCCTCCTATATCTTTTGCTTTATCTCTAACACCAATTTGCCTAAGTTCAATTCTAGTTTTTAAAATTGAGCCTAAATCTTTGGCTAATTTTCTAAAATCAATACGTTCATCAGCTAAAAATCTAAATACTAACTGACTCTTATCAAAATTATAACTAGCATCTATAATATTCATATTAAGATCATATTTATCAGCAAGTTTTCTACACTTATCTAATGCAATTTTTTCATCTTGAATATTTCTTAAATTTTGTTGAAAATCTCTTTTAGAAGCAATCCTAACAACCTCTAAAAAATCATCATTATCAACATTATACTCTTTTAAGTCAACAACTTTACCAAATCTAAGTCCTCTATCAGTATTAACAACAACTGTAATATTATTTTTCAAATTTAAACCATTAGGATTAAAATAATAAACCCTACCATCACCATTAAACTTAACGCCTACAATTTTCATATATTATCACCACACATATCTATAATCAACTTATCAACAAGTAAATTAATATTTAAATTATATCGAATATCATTCTTAGCATCATCTAAACAATCAATTTTTTGACACAACTTAATTATATCATTTTTTTCAGCAACAGTATTAATAAAGTCACAATAATCACTAAAAAAAATTAAACTAAGTTTAGAAATATACCTAATCACATCATAATAAAACAGAATCATTAAATCCATAGAAATAATATAATAATCTCTATCTTTAAAGTTATTATGTATTAATTTTTTTACATATATAATTGTATCAATACCAAAAAATTCTATACTCTTAATAATTTCAATAACAATATTAATAAAATTATTTTTATCTATAACAGAACTATCAAAAAATTCATAACTATCAAGAATATTAGATAAATTATCAACAGTATCTAAGGAATAAACCATTTTATTTAATTTAATAACTTGACACCTAGAAACAATAGTAGGTAAAAGCAAATTAAAATTATCTACTACCAATATTGCAATAATATCATCAACAGGCTCCTCCAAAAATTTCAATATTGAATTTGCTGTTTGAACATTCATTTTTTCAGCAGATTTTATAATGTAAACTTTTCTCTTTCCTTCAATTGCTTTATTATTAAATTCAGCCTGTAAATCTAATAATTGATTTTTTTTAATCCATAAGCCATCAGGCTTAATCATCTTTACATCAATGTAATTGCCATCATCTATTCTTTTACAAATATTATTGATAGAATCTTTGTCATTAATATCAAAACAAATAATCTCTTTAACAAAATCATAAACAATATTCATAACAGAAGGATTTCCATTAGAATCAAAAATATATGCATGAGAAAGCCTACTATTATTAATAGCATTCATCGCAATTCTATAAAATATAGGTTGTCCATCCTTATAACATTCTAACATAATTCACCTCTCATAAAACAAATATTGAAAATAAACAAAGTGCTATAATAGCAGGAAGACCAAAAAGAGAAACAATAATCACATTAAAAACATTAATAGGTATAGTAATTCCAATCGGAAAAATAATAACATTATAAGCATAAATAAATAATATAGAAATAATAATTCTTTTAATAACAAAAATAATTTTTTTTATCATAATTCACCAATAAAATATATGATAAAAATAAAGTTATATGTCTTTCCTTCCTTCTAAAGCAAACTCAAGAGTCATAGCATCAATATAATCAATATCAGTCCCTATTGGAATACCTGTAGCAATTCTAGTAATTTTAACATTCTTACTACTTAAAATCTTTTTAATATACTGCATAGTAGTTTCCCCTTCAATAGAAGGCTTTAATGCAAGTATAATTTCTTCAACATTTTCCTTATCTATTCTAGAAACTAGACTAGAAATATTAACATCATCAGGACCAATTCCTTCAAGAGGAGAAATAAGTCCACCTAAAACATGATACTTTCCTTTGTAAATATTAATTTTTTCAAACAATGCAATATCTTTAGCCTTTTCAACAACAAAAATTATCTTACTATTTCTATTAGAATCAGAACAAATATTACAAACAGAATCTTCAGTAATATTTCCACAAATAGAACAATTACTTAATTTATCCCTAACTGAAATAATAGCATCAGAAAAAGAAGTAAGTTTCTCTTTATCAAAACAAATCAATGAAAAAACAAGTCTCTCTGCTGTTTTCTCACCTATACCAGGTAAATCTTTAAAACAATCAATAAGATTTTTAATACTATTAGGATACATATTAAATCAATCCATTAAACATACTACTATATTTACCAAGTTTATTTTGCTTATCTCGTTCCATATTTTCAATTGCATTATTAATAGCAACTAAAATCATATCTTCTAATAATTCCTTATCATCGTCTTCCATACTATCAAAATCAATTTTTATAGAAATAAGTTTATTATTACCACCAATAACAGCAGTAACAAGTTGTGACTTACCTTCATAAGTTTTACTTTCTAACTCACTTTGAGTTTTTTCAATATCCTTTTGCATTTTTTTAGCCTGCATCATTAAAGCTTGCATATTCATTATAATCAATCTCCTTTTCTATTTATATTCAATAACATTTTCTCCTACTAAGTCAATTAAATCATCAATAGAAGAAGAGTTATCTATACCATTATTATTAACATTAGAATTAATATCTTTAACATAATATTTAATACCATTTTTTAAATCACTAATATATTTATTTTTTATATTAATCCATTTATTACTATCAACAGCAACAACATACACTTTATAATTAAATAACTTTTCAAACAATTTTTCCACTATTTCTAAATTAGAGTTAATTCTATCAACAATAGATAAAGTATTACTTTCCAATATAATGTATTTCTTTGAGCCAACAACAATATTACAATCCTTAAGTAATCCAGAAACTACAGAAAAATCAGAATCATCTAAAAAATCATCTATTCCGTTCCATTTAGATTTAAAATAACTAAGATCCTGTTTAGAAGCAAGCGCCAAAGCATTATTAATACGGATTTCCTCATCTTGTAAACTTAATTTATCATTATTTTTAATCTCATTTTTAGTAACTTCTTTAACAAGATTACTATCATCATCTTGAACATTACTCTTTAAATCCATATTACTATAATCAGAAGTACTATTACTATTTAATTCAGCATTATCACTAAAGTTCAAATCCGAATATTTCAAGATAGAAGTCATAAATATAATAGAACTATGACTAGAAATCTTAATATTATTCTGAACAACATTTAAACTTTCAATCAATTTATATAAATCAGTGTTTTCATACATATCCGCTATCAATTTAACATATTCATTCTTAGTAGCAATATTAGAAAGAACATTAGCATTTTTATATAAAATAACATCTTTAAGAAATATCAATAACTCTTCTAAAAACTTATTAATATCTTTACCAGAAGCATTTAAATCATCAATAAATTCAATAATTTTTACTTTATCATTATTAATAATATAGGTAAGTAAATTAAACAATTCAGCATAAGAAACAGACCCATTAACCTTATAAACATCATCAATTTTAATATCATCAGAAGAATACGCAACTAATTGATCTAAAAAATTAATAGCATCTCTCATACCACCATCTGATAATCTTGCAATTTCAAATAAAGAATCATTATCAATAGAAATATCCTCCAACTTACATATTTCAGATAGTCTTGCCACAATTTTTGCATCATCTATTTTTGAAAATCTAAACTTTTGACATCTAGAAGCAATAGTTAAAGGAATCTTATGCGGCTCAGTAGTAGCCAAAATAAATATAACATGACTTGGAGGTTCTTCAAGAGTCTTTAAAAGAGCATTAAAAGCCTGTGTAGTTAACATATGAACTTCATCTATAATATAGACCTTATATTTGGCATTTGAAGGAACAAGATTAATTTTATCCCTTAATTCTCTAATTTCATCAACACCATTATTTGAAGCAGCATCTATTTCAACAATATCATTACTATTTAAATAATTCAAACAATTATAACACTTACCACAAGGATTACCATCAATCAAATTATCACAATTAACCAATCTAGCAATAATTTTAGCAATAGTAGTCTTTCCAGTACCTCTAGGTCCACAAAAAAGATAAGCATGTGATATCTTACCAGAAATAATAGCATTTTTTAAAACAGTCACAACTTCTTCTTGACCATAAACACTATTAAAATCAACAGGTCTATATTTTCTATATAATGCTAAATAACTCATAAACACCTCCACATACATTCAATATTATAACATAAAAAAAGCAAAAATTATCATTTTTTTCGTTTTTTTTCAAAAAAAGAAGATAACATTTTTGAACACTCATCATTTTGAATGTTTTTTATTGAAATTGCTGACTTTATACAATTTTTATCATACATTTGTACGCCATTAAAAGCAGTGCCATAATACACCTCTTTTATACGACTTTCAATAATTGCCCCCATACACATCATACAAGGCTCTAAAGTAACATATAACGAGCATCCTTCTAGCCTCCAACTTTTAAGTTTTCCACAAGCTTCATTAATAGCAACAATTTCAGCATGCATAATAGCATTATTTTCACTTTCTTTTCTATTATATCCACAGGCAATTAGTTCATCTCCTCGATAAATAGCACAACCAACAGGAATTTCATCAATTTCAAGGGCTTTTTTAGCTTGAAAAATAGCAATTTCTAACTTATCAACATCACTCATAATTATTTCCTCCATATGTTCCACGTGAAACATATAAAAATAGTATCATAATACTAATTAATTCTCAAATATCGCTTAATTTTTAATAAAAAAAGAATATGTGATGTGGATAACTTATGTTTCACGTGAAACATAAGTTAACATAAGCACATAATTATACTATTTTAATAAATTAACATAATCGATTAATAATTCAATTATTGTAAAAAACAAATTTCAATTTAATAATGATAAATTGTTGATAGATTCATGTTCCACGTGGAACATTACTTCATTTATAAATATTTTTAGTATTTTTATAAATAAAAACAATTAATTAAAAATTTTACTATTATAATAATTTTCATTAAAAAAATTAATTCAATTAATATAATGATATTTTATATTTTTGTAAGAAAAGTAATTGTTTAATACTAATTATTACCTGTGGATAATCAATGTTTCACGTGAAACATAAATCTTTTTTTAATAAAATATTATAAATTAAGGCATTTATTCCATAATGATTAATATATTTATAAAAAATAAAGTTTAGTATTTAAATATAATTTAATTTAATTATTTATTAATAACTCATATTATATTTAAAACATAATTTTTCTCATACAAAATCATATTATTATAAATAAAATATCATAATTAATTTATAATTTAGTAATTATTATCAACTGTTGATAGATTTATGTTTCACGTGAAACATTACTATTTTTATAAAAAAAATAATTAATAATTCATTATTATAATAATCATTTATTAAATAAAATTAATATAATTATTCTTTTGAAAAAAATCTATTTAAAGTTAATCACACTGTTAATAACTATGTTTCACGTGGAACATTAATTTAATTATTGCATTTTAAAAATAATATAAATATTCTATTAATTTAAAATTATTTTTTAATTTTATTATAATTAAATATATAATAAATAATCTACTAAAACCTATGTTTCACGTGAAACACAATTAATTACTCATATTATAGCAATTATTATGATTAATTATATTAATAATATATTTATCTAACCTAAATATTAAAATAATTTATCATAACATTTCACAATATCTGTGGATAAATAACGTTTCACGTGAAACATATAATTACATAAACAATAATTATATTACTTTTATAAATTAAAATAATTAATTAACAATTAAATTAATATAAAAAACCATTAATAATTTAACAACAATAAAATTGTTGATAGATTCATGTTCCACGTGAAACATTGCTAGTTAAAACACCTATCAACAATAAAAAAAGATACACACATTAAATAAGTGTTAAAGCTGCTGACTTCCGTCCCTGACTTGTTTCCACCATTTAATGTTGTATCAACAGGTATTATATAACAATTCAAAAATATAGTCAACATAGTCAAATAAACATATATATGTATGTTTATTTGACTATAAACTACATATATTAAAAGGTTTTATAAAATTAACAATTACTTAATTGCAATTAAAATTTAGTAATAAAATTTATTTCCCGGGAAATAAAATATAAAAATGAAGACAAAAAGGCTTCATTTTTTACATTAAAGACCTTAGGCTTTAATGTACACTGAAAGATATAATATAGCTCGAAGTGAAAAAAAAGAAAGTTATTCACTTTCCTTTTCACTATTTTCATCAGTTATATTATCTTCACTAACTTCCTCTCTATCAACAATAGAAGTAGAACTAACAATACTATCCTCTTTTAAATTAATAAGTTTAACACCTTGGGTAACCCTACTCATCGTAGAAATCTTATCAACAGCCAATCTAATAATAATACCAGAATCAGTAATAATCATTAAGTCTTTACTATCATCAACAGTCTTAAATGATACAATAGAACCATTCTTTTCAGTAATATTAACGGTCTTAACACCTTTACCACCACGATTAGTAATTCTATATTCATCAACAGGAGTCTTCTTACCATAACCCTTTTCAGTAATAACAAGTACATACTCATTAGGTTCAACAATTTCCATACCAACAAGTATACCACCATCAAGATTAATACCTCTAACACCAGAAGCACCTCTACCCATAATTCTAACAGCATCCTCATTAAATCTAACCATTCTACCATTAGAAGAAGCCATCAATATCTCATCATTACCAGTAGTCTTCTTAACAGATACAAGTTCATCATCATCTTTTAAAGTAATAAACTTCTTACCATTATTCCTAATACTATCAAATTCAGATATATCAGTCCTTTTAATTAAACCGCTTTTAGTAGCAAATACCAAACATTTGTATTCATCATCATTAGATATCTTCAATAAAGAAGTAACTTTTTCATCTTTATCCAAAGATAATAAATTAATAATAGGTAATCCCTTAGATTGTCTACTATATTCAGGAATCTCATAACCCTTAATTCTATATACTTTACCCCTATTAGTAAACATAAGAATATAATCATGACTAGTAGCATTAATCAAATGCTCTACAAAATCCTCTTCATTAGTAGCCATACCTTTAACACCCATACCACCTCTATTTTGAGTTTTATAAGTATCAGCAGGTAATCTCTTAATATAACCCTTATTAGTTAAAGTAATAACAACATTCTCAACAGGAATTAAAGATTCATCTTCAATATAATCAATAGCAGTCATATCAATATGTGTTCTTCTCTCATCAGCATATTTATCTTTAATTTCAAGCATTTCAGTCTTAATAACTTCAAGAATTTTCTCTTCACTAGCTAATATTTCTTCTAATTCCTTAACTAATTTCTCAAGTTCAGCAATCTCTTCTTCAATCTTAGATTTTTCAAGTCCAGTAAGTCTCTTCAATCTCATATCAAGAATAGCTTGAGATTGAACCTCTGATAAAGCAAAATTAGACATAAGTCCAGCTTTAGCTTCATCGTCATCAGCAGACTCTCTAATAATCTTAATAACTCTATCAATATTATCAAGAGCAATCTTTAAACCATCTAATATATGTAATCTATCTTTATATCTCTTTAAATCAAATTGACATCTACGATAAATAACATGTTTCTGATGATCAATATACTTCTCAATAATCTCTCTTAAACCAAGTGTTCTAGGACTTCCATCAACAAGCATTAAGAAATTAATACCATAAGAAGTCTGAAGTTGCGTATGCTTATATAAGTTATTTAAAACAACATTAACATTAGCCTCTTTCTTAACATCAATAACAATCTTAATACCCTCTAAAGCCGATTCATCACTTAAATTAGAAATACCATCAATAACCTTATCCCTAACAAGTTCACCAATTCTTTGAATCAAAGCCTTCTTATTAACTTGATATGGAAGCTCTGTAATAACAATTCTGTGCTTATTATGAGCTTCTTCTACAGTAGCCATACCTCTAATAGTAATAGCTCCTCTACCACTCTCATATGCCCTTTTAATGCCACTATTACCAAGAATAACACCAGCAGTAGGAAAATCAGGTCCCTTAATATATTGCATAAGTTCAGTAACAGTAATCTCTGGATTATCAATATAAGCGACACATCCATCAATAACTTCACCCAAGTTATGTGGTGGAATATTAGTAGCCATACCAACAGCAATACCCATATTACCATTAACTAATATATTAGGAAATCTGCTAGGTAAAACAACAGGTTCCTTTCTCTGGCCATCATAATTTTCCGAAAAATCAACAGTATCCTTATTTAAATCTCTTAAAAGTTCCATCGATATCTTAGCAAGTCTAGCTTCAGTATAACGACTAGCAGCCGCTCCATCACCATCAATAGAGCCAAAATTACCATGTCCATCAACAAGTGTATGTCTATAAGTAAAATCCTGAGCCATTCTAACCATAGATTCATAAATAGCAGAATCACCATGTGGATGATAATGACCCATAACGGCACCAACAGCATTAGCGGATTTTTGATATTTCTTATCAGGAGTCATACCTTCTTCATATAAAGTATATAAAATTCTTCTATGAACAGGTTTAAGACCATCTCTAACATCAGGAAGAGCTCTAGCAACAATAACACTCATTGAATAATCAATAAAAGAATTCCTCATTTCGTTAACAATATTAACTTCTACTTTTTTATCTCTCTCGTGATTATTATCTTCTCCCATATCTTCTATATTTAAATTTTTTTCTACATTCTTATCTTCCATCATAAACCTCCTATATATCCAAATTCTCTACAGATAAAGCATTATCCTCAATAAACTTTCTTCTAGGTTCAACTTCTTCACCCATAAGTAATTGGAATGTTTCATCAGCAAGAATAGCATCATCCAAAGTAATTTGTTTTAGTATTCTCTTCTCAATACCCATTGTTGTTTCTCTAAGTTCTTCAGGATTCATCTCTCCTAAACCTTTCATTCTACCAATTTCATACTTTGTATTAACAGGTAAAGTAGCTATATACTCATTTCTTTCTGTCTCATCAAGTACATACTTAATATTTTTACCATGTTTAATTGAATATAAAGGTGGTTGTGCAGCATATATATGACCATTCTCTACTAATGGCTTAAAATATCTATAAAATAAAGTAAGCAATAATGTTCTAATATGTGCTCCATCAACATCAGCATCAGTCATAATAATTATCTTATAATATCTTAATTTAGATATATCAAACTCTTCACCAATACCAGTACCTAAAGCCGTAATCATTGTTCTAATCTCTTCATTAGCAAGAATTCTATCTAATCTAGCTTTCTCTACATTAAGTATTTTACCTCTAATAGGAAGAATAGCTTGCGTAATAGGGTCTCTTCCCATCTTAGCACTACCAGCAGCAGAATCTCCCTCTACAATAAACATTTCTGATATAGTAGCATCTTTAGAAGAACAATCAGTAAGTTTACCCCAATAATTAGTAATTTCAAGTCCACCTTTTCTTCTAGTTAACTCTCTAGCCCTTCTAGCCGCTACTCTAGCTCTAGCAGCAGTCATCGATTTCTCTATTATAATTTTAGCATCATTAGGATGTTCCATCAAAAATCTATCAAATGCCTTAGCAAATATACTAGCAGCTACTTTTCTAACCTCACTATTACCAAGTTTAGTCTTAGTTTGTCCCTCAAACTGAGGTTCAGGTACTTTAGCAGATATAATCATTGTTATACCTTCTCTAACATCATCACCACTAAGAGGTTCATCATTATCTTTAAGTATTTTATTTGCCTTAGCATAATTATTAATAATTCTAGTTAGTGCAAGTTTAACACCATCTTCATGAGTACCACCTTCAGGAGTAATAATATTATTAACAAAAGAGTAAACAGTAGCATTATATCCATCATTATATTGAAGAGCAACTTCTATTGAAATATCATTTTCCATACCTTCAACATAGACAATATCTTCATGAATAGGAGTCTTATTCTTATTTACATAAGCAACAAACTCTTTAATACCACCTTCATAAACAAAAGTATCAGATTCTCCTGTTCTATCATCCATAAGAATAATTCTAAGTCCTTTATTTAAGAAAGCAAGTTCCCTAGTTCTAGTCTTTAATGTCTCATAATTAAAAGTCGTAGTTTCTCTAAATATTTCATCATCAGGCATAAAAGTTACTGTTGTACCAGTTCTATCTTCACTACATTCTCCTATTACCTTTAAAGGCTCTACAGTATGTCCACCATTAGCAAACTTTATATAGTGAACTTTTCCCTCTTTATAAACAGTTACTTCTACCCATTTACTAAGAGCATTAACTACTGATGCACCAACACCATGTAATCCACCAGATACTTTGTAGCCACCACCACCAAATTTACCACCAGCATGTAATACTGTATACACTGTCTCAACCGTAGATAATCCTGTCTTAGGATGTACTTCAACTGGTATTCCTCTACCATCATCCTTAACAGTAACAGAACCATCTTTATTAACAGTTATTTCAATATCATCACAATATCCTGCTAAAGCTTCATCAATAGCATTATCTACTATTTCCCAAACTAAATGGTGTAATCCTTTCTCACTAGTACTACCTATATACATACCAGGTCTTTTTCTCACTGCTTCAAGTCCTTCTAATACTTGAATATCCGAAGCATCATAATGTTCATTACTATTCATTTTCTATCACCTTCCTGCATCAAATTATTTCCCGGGAAATAATTTTACCATTTTTTATCTTATAAACATTAGCCTTTTTTCTAATTTTTTCCTCTATATTTTCAATATCCGTAGTAGTCACTATCGTTTGTACTTCATTACTTAAATACTTAACTATATTATTTCTTTTAGTAATATCAAGTTCACTAAAAATATCATCAAGAAGTAAAATAGGAGTATCAGATAAAACATCCGTAAATAGTTTAACCTCTGCTAATTTAAGAGCAAGAACAGCACTCCTTATTTGTCCTTGAGAACCATATAAAGATAAGTTTTTACCACCAAGTTCAAAAAAATAATCATCTCTATTTGGTCCTAAGAAAGTTGATTTATACTGAATTTCTCTATTCAAATTACTTCTTAACTTATCTTTAAATAAATCCTTATCAAAACCATCAATATTTGAACTATAAACAAGCTTCAATTCCTTAATACCAGTTATAGAGTAAAAAATATTATCAATATACTTATTAACCAAGTCAATATATTTTTTTCTATAATCATAAATATTTAAAGATAAATTAATATATTTTTCATCAAGTACATCCAAATAATCCATATCATTTTTCTTATGAATATCAATTATCTTCAAGAATTCATTTCTTTGTCTTAATAGTAGATTATAATTACTCAAATTAGACAAATATATCTTATTTATCTGACTAATTTGAATATTAAAATACTTTCTTCTAGACATAGGACTATCTTTAAAAATCCTAATACTATCACTACTAAAAATAATAACATTAAGTTTAGAAATATAATCACTTAATTTTTTTATCTCTTTTTTATTTATTTTAACAATTTTACCTGCTTCACTAATTAATACCTCTAATTCATCAAAAGAAGTATTATTATTTAAACTTCCTTTAACTAAAGAATATCTACTGTCAAACATAATAAGATTCTTATCATTTATAGACAAAAAAGATTTCGTAACAGCAAGTACATAAATAGATTCAAGTAAATTAGTTTTTCCCTGAGCGTTATCTCCTATTATAATATTTAAATTATCATTAAAATCTAAAATAAGTTCATCGTAATTACGATAATTTTTCAAATACAATTTTTTTAATTTCAATTTAAAGTCATTTTCTTGCTCATAATTTCACCCAACTAATTTCATGTACCCCTATACATATATAATTATATCATATTTCACCCAAAATTAAAAGGGGAAAAACACTTTTTCCCCTTATTTTATAAGACAATTTAGATAATACTTTAACCTTTTTTTATCTACTCTCCAAGCCATTGTCTTGAAGTGCTATTTTTAGACAAAAATTGTCTAAAAATAGAGTATCATCCATACTTATCATACATAAGCATAAACTCTATACATCTCTATCATTCCAAAATAATTATTTTTCAGAAACTTTTTTCATTATAGACCTAAGATATTTCTCGATTTTAATACATCTAGTAATTTGATTATCAATAGTAGAATAAGAAACATCAATATTAATTTCTTTTCCACCAGAAAAATAAATCTTTGTATAACCATTTTCCTTAACATACCTATCAATATTATTGTAAGCAATCCATATACACTTATTAGAATTAGGCGCACAGGTTGGAAAAAAGATAAGCATATTATAAGGTGAAACTACAATAGGAGTCTTAATATAGTAATTAAAAACATCTATAATAAATTGTCTTTGCATATTGTAAGAATTACCATAAAATCTACATCCATATTTAAGTAAATCTAAAGATTTAATATTCAAATCAATTTCCTCATCTTTACTAATTAAGAAAGTTCCATTTTCTTTTCTATATGAGGTAAAACATAAAACATCATCATTAACAACATAGTTTCTCATAAAATCCCCCTTTCCACATATAAAAATATGTACCTGCTATTAAATCATATGAGAATGTCGAAAAATGTCAAATATTGTCGAAAAAATGCAAAAAAATAAAAAAAGACCCCCTTTTCACATAGAAAAAAGAGATTTTAAATAATAAAACTATATTTTTACATATCAACAAATTCTGTTGATATATAAAAACCCTCGAGTATCGAGAGTTATAATTAACAAGTCTTAATAGGTAATACAAGTTGAATTAAAGAATCATCCTCATTATTTTTAATAACAATAGGAGAACTATCATTATTCATACATAAAACAATCTTTTCTTTATTAAAACTTTTAATAGCATCAAGCATAAATTTTGAGCTAAATGAAATATCTATACTCTTATCAGATTCAACATTAATTTTTTCCTCTACTTTACCTATTTCAGGACTATTAGAAGAAATCATAAGTTCATTTTTATTCAAAGATAATTTAATAGTATTCTTTTCTCTATCTGAAGTAAGTAAACTTGCTCTGTCAATCATATTATATAAATCATTAAATGAACACTCAAGTAATATATTAAAATTATTAGGTATAATATCACTAGTAGTAGGATAAGTACCAGAAAGTAACCTAGACAAAAATACAACATTGTCATATTTAAATAAAACTTTATTACTAAATAAATGTAATTCTAAAGATTTCTCATCATCATCTAACATTTTTGTAAGTTCAACCAAGTTTTTTCCAGGAATTACAATATTAATATCATTTTCATCACTTTTATCTATTTTAACTAGCTTTCTTGCTAATCTATAAGAATCTGTAGCAATAACATCTAATTCTCCATTATTAATTCTAAAATTAATACCCGTAAGAAGTGGTCTAGATTCACTTTGAGATGTAGCAAAAACAGTTTGATTAATTATATCTTTAAAAACTCCATTATTAATAATTATTGGTTCTTTTGTTTCATCTAAATCTAAATTAGGAAATTCATTAGGATTTATTCCATTTAAATTAAATTCTGTATTATCAGTACTTACAATCATTTTAAATCCATCAATAACATCTATTGAAATATCAGTATTTGGTAGTTTTCTAATTATTTCTACTATATACTTACCACCAATAACTATACTACCTACTTCATCTAAGCTAGTTAACTTCTCTTTTGGGATAAATGTTCTAATTGATACATCGGTATCACTAGCATACAAATATAATCCATCCTCTTTTAAATCAAATTTTATTCCTGTAAGTATAGGAATTAGATTTTTCGTAGATATTGCTCTAGCAGTATTATTTAAACTTTCTAATAATATTTCTTTTTTTACAACTAATTTCATTTTATCATCCTCTTTCTTTTTATTAATTATTATTATTATGCTGTTGATATTGTGGAAAACTTACTTTTTTCCTTATTTTATGTACTTTTTTTATCCACAATCCCTGTGGATAACTTCAAACTTATCCACTATATCCTCTTTTTTAACTCTTCTATTACTGTTTGTAACTGATAATTTGTTTCTAAATCTTTCTCTATTTTTTGATATGCACTTATAATAGTAGAATGGTCTCTTCCACCAAAGTAAGTACCCATCTTAGGATACGACTCATTTGTCATTATTCTACACAGATATATAGCAATTTGTCTTTGATAATTAATATCTTTACTTCTTTTCTTGCCTTTTAAATCCTCAATATCGATTTTAAAATATTCACAAACTATTCTTTGAATCCTATGAATATCATTTTTATATACACTTCTTTCACTAATTTTATCTTTAAGGGCTTCAACTGCTATATCTAAAGTGACAACTCCATGATTCATCATCAGGGCATAAGCAAAAACTCTAGTAATAGCACCTTCTAATTGTCTAACATCAGAATCATTAATATTTGCAATATATTCAATAACCTCAATAGGAATATCTTCGGCTGCTTCTTGATGAGCAATTTTTCTTTTTATAATGTCCACCCTCAAATTAAAATCAGGTGGTGTAATATTAGCAGTCAGACCCCAATTAAATCTAGTAATAAGTCTGTCTTCTAGCATTTTTAAATCATCAACCGATCTATCAGAAGCAATAATAATTTGTTTATTAGAGTCATGCAATTGATTAAAAGTGTGGAAAAATTCTTCTTGTCCCTTAGTAGCAGTTCCTAAAAATTGAATATCATCAATAATTAAAACATCAATATTTCTATATTTATTTTTAAAAGAATCAATTTTTTCAAAACTATTTTTATCACTATTTCTGACAGCGGATATATAATCGTTTACAAATTGTTCACTTGAAACATATAAAACCTTCTTATTAGTATTTTCAATAATATAATTTCCAATAGCATGCATCAAATGAGTTTTACCAAGTCCACTTTTTCCATATAAAAATAAAGGATTATAAGCCTTTCCAGGTTTTTCAGCAACTGCTTTTGCTGCTGTCGAAGCAAATCTATTAGAATTCCCTACAATAAAACTGTCAAATGTATACTCACTATTTAAGTTAGCAGAAGCACTAGTTTGATGAGGAACACCAAAAGATTCATTTTCATTATTAATAATTTGCATATCTCCACTATTAGTTTCTATTTCATTCTCTAGTACAAATTGAAAATTAAAATTAGTACCAGTAATTGAATTAAATGTATCTTCAATATCTTCAATATAATTTTCTTCTAAATGCTTTTTATGTAAAGCATAAGGAACTAATATAGTAGCAGTGCCACTATCTATTTTGTATAGTTTAGTATCTTTAAACCAAGTATCATAAGATAAAGGGGTTATTCTTTCTTTTATTTTATCGAGGAATTTATTCCATAAAATATCTGTATTCACATCAAAACCTCCTTCATCAAAATCGTTATAATCTTATTATATCTCAAAAAAAAAATTTGTCTAGATATTTTTTATAATTAACACCTAAAATAACAGGTTATCAACAACTTATCAACAATATAATATCATATAAAATAAGACTTTAAAAGACTTTTCCACAAATTTTGTCAATTTTTGTCGTAAACAGGTATACACTTTACTTATCAACATACCTGTGGATAATGTGGAAAATATTATTCTTTCCTTTATTTATGAGCAATTACGACGATATTTTATCCACAATTTTGTTAACAACTTCAAAAAAATTAGTAAAAAACATACCAACATATCAACAATATAAATAAACAGTACCAATCATAAAAATAAAAACCATAAGATAATCAACATTTTTAATTAAAGAAAGGTAATTCAATATTGATAACCTCTTAAATTAGAAACACGAATATAAAAAAATACATTTACATTGAAAAATTAAGAGTAATTCAATATTTTCTTTTTGAATAATTTACAAAAATAAAAATATATAGTATAATCTCAGTAGTGGTGATTTCAAAAAATGAAAAAAGAAGTTCAAAAAAAGAAAAAAAAGACGAAAATAAAATATATGAAAGAATTAAATATAGTCAAAGAAAAAATAAAAATCTTTGCACAAAAATATAAACATATAATAATAATAATTTTACCATTCATATTAATAGACATATTAACTAGAATATTAGGATATAAAATACACTTTTACGGAATTTTAAGATTAGTGCCCACACTATTTACCTTATCTTATATTCTATTAGGAGTAGGCATCTCTCTTTTATTAGAAAAGAAAAAAGGAAAAATACTATATATAATATTATTCATAATATCATTTGCTTTATTTATTACCAATAATATATATTATTCAATGACAGATACATTCTTTGATTTTAGTCTAATCTTACTAGCGGACGAAGGCTCAGAATACTTTCTAGATGCTATCTTAAACTGTAATATTTGGGTATATATATCAAGCATAATAATAATAATTACATTTATATTAGGTTTAAAATATTTCAAAGGAAATACTAAAACAGATTTAAAAAAAATAATAAAAGTATTCTTTTTATTCCTAATAATTCATACACTAACCCCACTTCTATTAGGAAAAGCAAATGATGCCTTAAATTGGAGTACTTGGAGAAATCCTAGAAATATTTATATCAACTTTAATGATAACAACAAAAGTATGAGAATATCAGGTATTTATGAATATAGTGTAAGAAACTTTTATATAACATTTATAAAAGCAAAAAAGACGACCAATGAAGAAGACATAACCTTTCTAGAAGAAGAATATAGCAAAGAAGAAGAAAATTATCAAACAAATTACACTGGAAAATACAAAGATAAAAACTTAATACTACTTCAACTAGAAGGGATAGATAATTGGTTAATAACAAAAGAAGATACCCCAACACTATATAAAATGATGAATAGCTCAATAAACTTTACTAACCATTATTCATATTACAATGGAGGAGGATCAACATTTAATTCAGAGTTTGCAGTAAATACAGGATTCATAACACCACTATCATATACACAAAATGCATATACATTTAATAAAAATACATTTCCATATTCGTTAGCCCATTTATTCAAAAATATTGGTTATAGTGTAAATGCATTCCATATGAATGATAGTGAATATTACTCAAGAGGAACAAACTATAAAAATTGGGGTTATGAAAATTATTATGGACTAAAAGAATTAGGAGTCTATAAAGATGATTCATATACATTAGATAGAGAATTAATATTAAACGAAACATTCAGTGAAAAAATGTTTCCAGAAGAAAAGTTTGTAGATTACATAATAACATATTCAGGACATTTACCATTTACAACAGAAAAAGGAGTATGCAGAAAATTAGTAATCGAAGATGTTTTAAAAAAAGAGAATCTAGAAGAATTACCAAATGATTACATTTTACCAACCCTAACAGAAGAAGAATGTGCAAGAAGACAAGCTAAAGAAACAGATTATATGGTAGAATTACTATTAAACAAATTAACTGAAAAAAATCTAATAGATAATACAGTAATAGTTGTATTTACAGACCATTATCTATATACATTATCAGATCAAACAATACTAGATAAATATAAAGAAACAAAAAATAACCTAATAAATAAAACACCATTCTTTATATGGGATAATGAAACAACCAAGAAAAAAATAACATCAGTAACATCGCAATTAAATATATTACCAACATTATTAAACCTATATGGATTAGAATATCATCCAAACTATTATATAGGAGAAGATGCATTAAATAACAATTATCATGGTAAAGTCTTCTTTAGTGATTACTCTTGGTATGATGGTAATGTCTATGTAGATGGTGGAATAGTAACAAATAAAAAAAGTATAGATCCAATATCACTAGAAGATAAAAATTATTACATAAACTATATAATAAGAAAAAATGATTTAACATTAAAATATGATTATTTCAAGAAAATAGAATCAAGCAAAAGCAAAGAGACATAAAAAAAGTTCATCACGAACTTTTTTCTTTTTTCTTATCATTTCCATCATTATTAATATCATCAATAGTAATTTTACTATCATGAGGAATAGGTTTCCAAGTTACTTTCATAAATAAAGCAGCATAAGTAGTATATCTTCCAATAATATCAAATATAGGCCAAGTAAAAGTAAATAAAACTTTCTTTCTAAGAGGCATCTTTTTAATATTTTTTCTCTCTACAATAAAAACATAAATAGCGGCCCACATATTTTCAAAATACATACCAATTCTATAGAAAAGTCTAAGCCATATAGAACAAATAAAACCAATAAATAAAGCATTAACTCCTGCATCAACACTAATCTTAATTTCAAATAATCCTCTAAGGCCTTTTGCTAAATAAGTCCCCCCACTAAGTAAATCAATATTTTGAATACCATTATTGTAGTAGTAGCAACCTCCCATAAAAACAATAATGATTAACCATCTAGCAAGATTAAATACCGAAAAAGGAGTAAGTTGTATTAAAGTATCATAAGAAGCAAATCTATGTCTAATAGATTCAAGTACACCAAGAAGAACATCTTTAAAAGATTTATTTTTCTTCTTTTCAATATTTCTCCACTTAGTTTTAATAAATAATTTACCAAAAAATATATTTAAAAATAAATAAGGACCAGATTCACAAAAAGCAAGTAAATGACCTTTAGACCATCTAAGTCTTTGTCTTAAAGCAATTTTAAGACTAGTTGGTTGCTCATCATAAAACATTGCCTCATCATTATAAGTAATTTGATATCCCTGAGCAACAGCATCGGCAGTAAGAGCCCTATCTTCTGTAAGAGAAGTATACTTCCAACCATCTCTAACAATTTCACTAGCAAATAAAAAACCAGTACCTTGAATATTAGTGGCTAATCTAAGAACAGACCTTGCCCTGTGATTACATCTAATAGACCTAATCCAATGAATAGCATAAGTAGAAGCAATCCAATTCTCATCAAAGTTTTTCGTATTACGATAAGAAGTGATAATTTTTTCTCCAGAATCAAAAGCATCATTCATTTTAGAAATATAATTGCCATTAAGAAGATTATCAGCATCAAAAATAAAATAGCCTTCAAAACTCATTCTACCATAATCTTCTCCAATTCTCTCCAAAAGATATTGAAGAGCAAATCCCTTAGTTTTATGCAAATCATCAAATCTTTCGTAGCAGATAGCCCCATGTTTTCTAGCAATACTAGCAGTATTATCAGTACAATTATCTGCAACAACAAAAGTAGTAATAAGGTTTTTAGGATAATCCTGTTTATTAATACTATCAAGCAAATTACCAATAACCTTCTCTTCGTTTCTAGCAGCAATCAAAATAGCATATTTATGTTTCCCTTTAGCAGGTTTAAACTTCCTTGTAAAAAAGAAACCAATAACCCAATACAAGGATTTATAAAAAAACATAATAGTAAGAATCTTACCAGTAACATTATAAATATCTTTCCACTGTAAATAAGATTCTCCTATAGAATTAATAAAATTCAAAAAAAACATCTCACAACCTCACTTCGAAATAATTGTACCATACATTACCTATTAATACAATAATAAACAAAAAATAAATTGAATAATAATCATAAATATGATATCATATAACCAAAGAAAAAATATCAAAAAAAGAATATATCAAAGGAAGGAAAGATAAAAATGAATATAATAGGATTAATAGCAGAATATAATCCATTTCATAATGGACATCAATATCAAATAAATAAAATAAAAGAAAAATATCCAGATAGCACTTTAATAGCGGTCATCTCATCATCATATACCCAAAGAGGAGATATCTCAGTACTGAATAAATGGGAAAAAGCAAGTATTGCATTAGATAATCAAGTAGACATAGTAGTAGAATTACCATTCGTATATGCAACCCAATCATCAGATATATTTGCAAGAGGAGCCATAGAAATACTAAATAAATTAAAAGTAAACAAAATAATATTTGGTACAGAGAGAGATACATTAGAAGAATTAATCTTACTAGCAGATACCCAAATAAAAAGTAAAGAATACAATAAATTAGTAAAAAAGTATCAAAATGAAGGATTAAATTATGCAACATCAACAAATAAAGCATTAGAAGACTTAACAAACATAAAAGTATCAACACCAAACGATTTACTAGCCTTATCATATATAAGAGAAATAAAACAAAAAAATTACAATATAGAATATGAAAACATAAAAAGAACAATCCCATATCACAGCGGCCAAATAGAAGAAAATATAGCCTCAGCCTCAGCCATAAGAAAACAATATCAAGAAGGCAAAAAAATATCCAATTTAATTCCATATTCACCAAATAAACTATATAAAATAAGTATGTCAATGTATTATCCAATATTAAAATATAAAATACTATCCGAAGACAAAAACTTAAAAAAATATCAAACAGTCGAAGAAGGAATAGAAAATAGAATAATAAAATATATAAGTGAAAGCAATACTTATGAAGAGTTAATAAATAACATTAAAACCAAAAGATATACATACAATAGAATATCTAGAATGTTATTACATATCCTAACAAACTTCACAAAAGAAGAAGCAAAAAATATAAAAGTAGATTATATAAGACTATTAGGCTTCAATGAAAGAGGGAAAAATTATTTAAATAAAATAAAAAAGACCTTAGATTTACCAATAGTTATAGGATACAAAAAAAATATATCTAAAATATTAGATATAGAATTAAGAATAACCAAAATATATTCATTAGTGGCATCCCCATCATTAGTAAAAGAAGAATACAGAAATAAACCAATTATAAAATAAAATGTTTATAAAAAATGTCCCTAGTAGTGACATCAAATAGAGAGTCAATAATCTCTCTTTTCTCATTATTATCTTTAGAGACAAGTAAAGCCCCTATTAAAGAGACATTATCATTTTTCCCATTATTATCTAAAAATCTTTTATATGCTTCATCAACATTAATATAAAAAGCATCATTATCATCATTAGCAATATCATTATGACAAAATATATAAGCCTTAAACCTATTACTATCCTTATTATCAAAAATATTAAGAACGACATTGCCATTAATCAATTTATATTGAATATAAACATACTCATTCTCATTAAAATCATAACCAAAAATAGTATTAACCAAACCATTAAGTAGGTTAGCATTCATAACATCAATCAAAGAAAGTCTAAACATCTCATCATTCATAGTACACATCTCCAATAAAAAAGTAGCACAAAATTAAAGTAAAAGTCAATATAAAAAGAAAAAAGTAACCGAATAGGTTACAATAAATTGTAAATATAATGTAAAATAACTATTTTTGACATTTTTCACAGAAGTAAGTTCCTCTACCACCTACTCTAATTTTAGAAATATCACTGCCACATTTAGGACATTTTCCATTATCCTTTCCATGAATTAAAAGTTCATTTTGAAATAGACCATGAACACCATCAACAGAACTATAAGTCCTAATAGTAGTACCACCCATTTTAATAGCCTTCTCTAAAACCTCTCTAGTATATTTAATAATTAAATCACATTCATTACTAGAAATAAGTGAAGCCTTCCTTAAAGGATTAATACCACATAAAAATAAAATCTCATCAGCGTAAATATTACCAATACCAACAATAATATCTTGCTCTAGTAAAACGCTCTTAATAGGAGTACCTCTCTTTTTATATTTTTCCATTAAGTAGTCACTTGTAAGATTCTCATCCCAAGGCTCAAGACCTAAATCTTTTAAAGGACCAACCTTATCAATATCCTCTTTATCGATAAGATACATCTTACCAAACTTTCTAGTATCTCTGTATCTAAGTTCAGTATTATCATCTAGTTCAAAAATAACATGTTCATGTTTTTCATAAGGAATACTCTTATCCTTAAAAAAGTATTTACCTTCCATTCTAAGATGAGATAACAAATAAAAATCATCTAAAACAAACATCAAAAACTTTCCTCTCCTTTTAATATCATTAATAGTTTGATTAGCAATTTTCAAAACAAAATCCTCTTTACTAGGATAAGCAATAATATTATCATATAAAATCTTAGCTTTAACAATTTTTTTACCAACTAATCGTAATTTCAAAGATTCCTTTACAGTTTCAACCTCTGGTAACTCTGGCATAACATCACCTCACTATAAATATTTTATCAAAAAAAGCGATTAAAATAAAGACATTTTAATATTTTTATCACTCGGAGCCTGTAGTCTCCTTGTGTACATTAAAGCCAAAAGTCTTTAATGAAAAATCTGAAGCCTATAAAATAGTCTTCAGATTAATCTTTTCTTTGTTCTAATCATTAAATAAATGTCAAAAAAACTTTAAAAATATTTTCCAAATTATTTCCCGGGAAATATTTTCCATTACTTAGCCTCATACCAGTTATTTCCCATTTCAATATCAACATCAAGAGGTACTTTTAATTTAACAATATTAGTCATAACATTATAAACAATATCACGAACAATATCAACTTCATCATTATAAACATTAAAAATAAGTTCATCGTGTACTTGAAGTAACATTTTACTTCTAATATTTTTTTCTCTAAACACCCTATCAATTTCAATCATAGCCATCTTTAAAATATCAGAAGCATAACTTTGGATAGGAGTATTAAGAGCAATTCTTTCACCAAGACTTCTAATAGAATAATTAGAACTTCTAATCTCATCAATAACTCTTTTTCTATTCATAACAGTCTTAACATATCCAAGTTTTCTAGCCTCAGCAATTTCTCTATTCATATAATCCTTAACACCAGGATAAGTATCAAAATATCTATTAATAAATATTTTGGCCTCACTAACAGGAATATCCAAATCAGTAGACAATCCATAACTACTAATGCCATATAAAATACCAAAATTAACAGCCTTAGCCTGTCTTCTCATATCCTTAGTAACGCCCTCTTTAGGTACACCAAATATGTCCATAGCAGTTTTCGTATGAATATCAATATTATTATTAAATGCTTGAATAAGTTCATTAACACCAGATAAATGAGCAAACACCCTAAGTTCAATCTGCGAATAGTCTGAAGACATAATCAAGGAATCATCAAGTGGAACAAAAGCCTTTCTAATAAGTCTACCATATTCACTTCTAATAGGAATGTTCTGCAAGTTAGGCTCAATAGAGGACAATCTACCAGTTCTAGTAAGAGTTTGCGTATAAATAGTATGAATCTTACCATCATCTCTAATCATATTAATCATACTTTCAATATAAGTAGAATAAAGTTTAGATAAAGCCCTATATTCCAAAATAGCCTTAACAATCGGATAACCCTCAAGTTTTTTTAGAACATCAGCATCAGTAGAATAACCATTTCTATTCTTTTTAACCTTATCATGCGGAAGATTAAGTTTATCAAACAATATTTCACTAAGTTGTTTAGGAGAATTAATATTAAATTCACATCCAGCATAATTATAAATATCTTTAGTAATAAGTTCTAATTTAATCTTAATTTCTTCACCCATTTCTGCAAGAACATTTTTATCTACTCTAATACCCTCAATTTCCATATTAGCAAGTATTCTAGCAAGAGGTACTTCAATATTATTAAATAATTCTTTCATCTCTTCTTCCTTAATTTTATCATATAACTTATCTTTAGTATCAAAAATAAACTTTGCCTTGTTCGTTGCTCTTCTAAAAGACTCCTCAACAGAAATATCCTCTTTTTTATCATAGACAGGAATATAAAAGTCCATACTGCTTGCCAAAAAACAAATATCATCTTTAACATCATAATTATCAAGATAAGCACAAATCATAGTATCAAAAGTAATATTATTAAACTTAATACCATATTTATTAAATAATACACAATTCTTCTTTAAATCATAAGTATACTTAATATGTTTATTATTAAGAATACTAAAATCCCCATTAAAAACCTCAAAAGGAATATAATAACCAGACTCTGTATTAAATAAGGAGATACCAAGAATCTCAGCATTATGATAATTACCAGGAGTAGTATCGATATAAATAGCGGTATCACTTTTCAAAACAAGTTTTTTAACATCTTTAACAATTTCAAACTTATCTACATCATTACTCACCATATTACCAATTTGCATTTTTCTAATTAAAGAATAAAATCCAAGTTTATTATATAAAAGCATAAGATTATTTTCATCAGCACCATTATATAAAAGGTCATTAAACTTAATATCCAAAGGAACATCTCTAAAGATAGTAACTAATTCCTTACTATAATAAGCATCCTCTTTACCATTAACAAGTTTATCGTGAACGGCACCAGCAATATTATCAATATTATCATAAAGATTATCAATATTTTTATATTCACTAATAAGTTTAATAGCACCCTTTTCACCAATGCCTTTAACACCAGGAATATTATCCGAAGAATCTCCCATCAAAGCCTTTAAGTCTATCATATTAATAGGTTCAAAACCATAAGTATCAATAAAAACACTTTTAGTCATCATAATATAATCCTTAGGTCTAAGAAGTTTCACAGTAGTTTCATCACTGATTAGTTGAAGTAAATCTTTATCACTACTTACAATAAGTGCTTCAAAGTCATCATCATTTTCTGTCCACTTAGAAATAGTACCAATGATATCATCAGCCTCATAACCGGGACACTCTAAATACTTAATTCCCATAAAATTAAGTATCTCTTTAGCAACAGGAAATTGCATTTTAAGTTCATCAGGGGTTTCCTTTCTTCCATCTTTGTAATCAGCATATTTCTCGTGTCTAAAAGTCTTACCAACATCAAAAGCAACCATAATATATTGAGGTTTCTCCTCATATATAATTTTATTCATCATATTAACAAAACCATATAGTCCATTAGTAGGAAATCCATCCTTGTTTTTCATCATATTTCCACTATAAGCCGTAGCATAATAACTTCTAAAAAGGAGATTATTACCATCTACTAATACAATTTTACTCATAAAATCACCAAGTCTTTCTATATCAAGTATATCAAAAAAAAGGTTTAAAATAAAGTATTTATAATTATTTTGTTTACATAAATTATTTCCCAGGAAATATTTTTCTAGTTCGAGCCTGAGTCTCTCACTATCATTAAAGCCTCATGTCTTTAATGAAAAAATTGAAGCTCATAGTCTTCAATTTTAATTTTATTATTAAAATGGAAAAAGTTCAGGATTACAAAGTCTTGCAATGATAAATATAATTATAATAATAAGAAGAATAAATAAATAATAAGTAACAGAGTGAGTATCATCATAAAAATTAACTCCTTCATCATATATTTCATCACATCTACTATTACTTCTAAAGCAGTTTTGATAATTATTACAAATATGATTATCGCCACCAACATAACATTTATTTTTGTCACAAAAATATTTGCAACCACTTACTTTTCCATCTAGTTTTTTATTTTCATTTAAGTATTTACAACTAGAACAAGTCATATATTCAGTAGCAGTCCCCCTATTATCCTGCTACCTACCCCCTTTCATATATTACTTTTCTAAGTACATAATATTAAATATTATTTTTTCAAAAATTTTTCAATATCAAATAAATTAATTTGATTCTTTCCGAGATTATTAAATTCTAATTCTGAATTATCAAAATTCCAATTAATTTTATAATCAGGAAGCACTTTAGTTCTAACAGGATACATCCTTGTCATAAGAATAACTTCTTCAAAATTATCTAGTGTTTTAAGTTCTTGAATGCTAATTAGAGGTCCTTTTTCAGTATTACCACATAACTTACTTATTTCTTCTAAAGTATATAAATCATTAGCCAGTAAATAAATAATATTATTAAAACACATTCTAATTAAATCTTTATAATTAGTACCATATACAATATTTAAATTAGTAAGATCTTTTATTAAAGCAGTAATTTTAATATTGTTTCCTCTAGCATAATTAATTCTACTATAAAAATCTTTTATTGGTTTCATACTATCAAATTCATCTAATATTAAATTAAATCTATTATTTTTATTTTTAAATAAATCTAAACTATAAAATAACTCATCTACTAGTATTGAAACTAAATCATTAGCATAGTTAGCAGTACCAGTAATAGCAAAGATAGCAGTTTTTTCATTACCAATATTTTTAAAATCAAAGTCAGATGTAGCCATCATGCTAGATAATTTTTCTCTAGTAACAAACCCCTTAATTTTTTGACTAAAAGTAGCGATAATACCACCACTAGTTTCTTTAGGTGAAAATAAAGTACCAGATAAGAACTGATAAGTACTAGAAGATTTATCCAAACTATTCATAATTAGCTTATCATATCCCTTTTCATCTTTAAAAATATCATTTGATAAATTAAATATACTATTTAAATTAATCTCTTCACTTTTAGCATTATCAAATAAATATAAAGCAAGTCCAACAAAGTAATCACCAGCCGTTTTTTCCCAGAAAGGATCACTATTAGAATCAATATCATGCATTATATAGTAGGCGATATTCTCTAATATTTCAATAGCCTTATCTTTTTCATCATTATTATAAAGATAATACGGTAAATCAAGTACATTATAATGATTACCAATTTTTAAATTAGCATAGTCTAAAATTATTATATTATATCCCCTTTTTCTTAACTCACCTCCAACTTTGTTCATTATTTCTCCTTTGACATCATTAATCAAAAAAGATTCATTTGCTTTGATAATAGTTCTAACAAGTGGTAATACAACAGCTTGCGTTTTGCCACTACCAGCAGAACCAATAATAAGACTATGAGATTCATCATCCCTAATATAAATTTTATTTTCTTCTGATAACATTTGTATTCCAGATTTTTGAATCTCAGAGCCAATCTCTACTTCTGTAAGATAATTTTTTAAATCTTTTTCAGAAGTCCATTTTGAATAAAACATATTATTCCTCCTTTCAAATTAATTATAGACCTAAAAATAATAAAAAAGTTAAACAAAAATGGCTTTTTTATGATAAAATAATAATAAGGAGGGATAATTATTTATTCTAATGAACTAGTATGTAATATAATAGAGTATATAAATGAAAATTTAAATAGAGAAATAACTATTAATGAATTAAGTAAAATATTCAGTTATGATAAAACATATATAATGAAAAGATTCAAAAGAGAATTAAATATAACTATTAGAGAATATATAAATATTAAAAAGATTCTAAATAGTTTAGAACATTATAACTATGACAATAAAATATTAAATATTGCCTTTAAAAGTGGTTATAATTCATTAGAATATTATTCAGAAATCTTTACCACTTTAGTAGGAGTCTCTCCAAGAGTATATAAAAAATATATATTACCAGTAAATAATTTAACTGATAATGAAATTAATATAATAAGACTTAATATTACCAATTTAATAACTATAGATACCAAAGTTAAAAAGTATATAACTAATCAAAAACCAAAAGAATTACCAGTAAGAAAATTATTAATATTTAATTAAAACAAAAAAATGCACAAATTATTTAAATTTTTGTGCATTTTTATATAAAATATATTTAGAACAAAAATACTTTAAATAAAGACTACAGGCTTTATTTAATAGTGAGAGATTACAAGCTCGAACTGAAAAAAATATTTCCCGGGAAATATTTTGGGAAATACTTTTTAAAATAAACTAAGCTGACTAGTATCAGGCATACCAGCAAAAATACCCATAGCTTTCATCTTATCAATTAAAGTTTGAGATACCTTACATCTCGTTTGAAAATCTTCAATACTAATAAATGGAGCCCTTTCTGCCTCTGTTTCAATATTTTTAGCAACAACATCACCTAGACCATCAATAGCCCTAAATGGAGGAATAATAGTTTTATCATCTTCTACTGTAAAGATAGAGCCCTTACTTTTATACAAATCAAAAGGAGCAACCTTAATACCTCTCGCAGCCATCTCTAAAGCAACCTTTAAAGATTCAGATATACCATTCTCTTTATTAGAAGCATCATATCCCTTATTCTCAATTTCAATAATAGTATTCTTAATACTATCATATCCTCTAATCATAGCCTCAATATTAAAATCAGTAGCCTTAGTAGTATACCAACTAGCATAGAAGTATACAGGCATATGTACCTTATACCAAGCAATTCTAAAAGCACTTATAACATAAGCAGCAGCGTGTGCTTTAGGGAACATATATTTAATCTTAAAACAACTATCAATAAACCAAGATTCAATACCAGCCTTCTCCATCGTTTCCTTATGCTTAGCCCAAGTGTCAGCATCTTTACTAGCCTTACCCTTACGAACAAACTCCATAATTTTAAATGCTTTAATAGGCTCAACACCATGATACATCAGATAAACCATAATATCATCACGACAACCAATAACCTCTTTAAAAGGAACAATATTATTCTTAATAAGTTCTTGTGCATTACCAAGCCATACATCAGTACCATGAGATAAACCAGATATCTTAATAAGTTCCGCAAAAGTAGTAGGCTTAGTCTCTGCTACCATGGAAATAGTAAAAGGAGTACCAAACTCAGGAATACCAAGAGTACCAGTATCACACATAATTTGTTCATTAGTAACACCAAGTACCTTAGTAGAAGTAAATATACTCATAGTATCCTTATCATCAAGAGGAACCTTAAGAATATCCGTACCAGATAATTCCTGTATCAATCTAAGTTGCGTAGGATCAGAATGACCTAAAATATCAAGTTTAAGTAAATCCTGATCAATAGCATGGTAATCAAAGTGTGTCGTTCTCCATGCACTAGTAGGGTCCTCCGCAGGAAATTGGAAAGGTGTAAAGTCAGATACATCCATATAATCAGGAACAACAACAATACCACCAGGATGCTGACCAGTAGTTCTCTTAACACCAGTACATCCCATTGCTAGTCTCTCAATTTCACAGGCTCTCTTATTCATAATACCCTTATCTTCAAAATAGCCCTTAACAAAACCAAAGGCCGTCTTTTCAGCAACCGTACCAATCGTACCAGCTCTATAAACATTATCAACACCAAATAAAACTTTCGTATATTCGTGAGCGGATGCTTGATTCAAATCCGAAAAGTTAAGGTCAATATCAGGAACCTTATCAGCGTTAAAACCAAGGAAAGTAGCAAATGGCATATCTTGTCCATCTTTATACATATGCTCACCACAATTAGGACAAATCTTATCAGGCAAATCAAATCCACTAGAATAAGTAGCACCTAAATCATTACCATCATCATCTTTAAAAATACTATTCTTACATTTAAGACATCTGTAATGAGCAGGAAGAGGATTAACCTCAGTAATACCCATCATCGTCGCTACAAATGAAGAACCAACACTACCTCTTGAGCCAACCAAGAATCCTTCATCGTTAGAGTGTTTAACAAGTCTTTGAGCAATCAAGTAAATCGGATCAAAACCACCACCAATAACACCACCTAGAGATTTCTTAATTTTCTTCTCTAGTACCTTATCAGTCATCTCACCATCCTCTTCACTCCAATGTTTTTTAACATAATCACTAACAAGTCTCTTAACTTCATCAAAACCACTAATTAAAGTATTATGCAAGTTTTCAAATAACTTAGAATCAAGTTCTTCATCACTAATATTAGGATTCTCTTCACTAATAATTTCCTTCCAGCATTTGTAGATAATATCACCATATAATTCCTTAGATATTCTCTCTTCAATATTATGTGGCAGGTCATCACCATACCATTCTTTTGCCCTTTCAAAAACCAAATCAGTAACAACTCTAGGACAATCCAAATAAGATTTACCATCATCACTCTTAACTCTAGGTGAGAAAGGAATACCACCAGTATCAATAATAACCTCAATCTCATCTACCATATCAAGAACCTTATTAGTATTAGTAACAACAATCTCATAAGCAAGTTCTTCACCTAGAAAAGCAAAATCATTAAGCATTTCTTCAGTAGTTCTAAAGTGTTGAGAAGGGATACTCTTAATACTACTCTTAGCAAGAGGATGTCTACCACCACCAGGTACCTTCTGATTAACAATAATCTCTCTATATATCTTGTCTTCTTTACTAAAATGATGAACGTCCCCAGTAGCCACAATAATTTTACCAGCCTCACGAGTAGCAGTAATAATCTTCTTAATATGTTCCTTAATCTCATTAACATCTTTAAAATCACTAGTCTGAATTAAATGATCATATACTTCTGGAGGCTGAACTTCCACATAATCATAGAAATTAATAATATTAGTAAGTTCTTCTCCTTCTTTACTTCTACCTTCAATAAAAACTTCACTTTCGTAGCAGCCACTACCAATAATAAGACCTTCTCTAAGTTCATTAAGTTTACTTCTAAGAATTCTTGGTGTCTTATATAAGTAAGTAGTATTAGCAAGAGAAATAATCTTAAATAAGTTTTTAAGTCCTGTCTTATTAAGAGCAATAGCATTAAAATGATAAGTTCTACCAAACTTATGAATTTCATCTTTAGGTATTAATCTTTCTAAATCATTTATTATTTTATTTTTTCCACTTCCTGGTTCAATTACAAATGTAATTTCTTCAGTTGACTTAGAATTAACTGGCATCATTGTAACAAATACTACACCACCAAATATTAATACAATACCTATAAAAATAACACCAATAATTAAAACTATTTTCTTTAACCTCTTACTTATTTTATCTACATCACTAGTCATGATTTTCTTCCTCATCATTAAATTCATCTTGTTTTTCTTTAACCATGTCTAAAACACTTGCTAAAATATTATCTATTATTTTCCATTCTTTTTCAGTTGTTAATGGTTTTAAAGATAAATCTTCACCTTCTTTATCATAAGTACTTGCATATACTTTTGTATTTCCACTTTCATCTTTAGAGTTATCTGTATATGCTATATAGCTTTTATTTGTTTCATCTGAATCAAATGTAAAAAGAACATCACATACAAGTTCTTCACCTTTATCATTTTTTACTTTACCAAATCTTAAATCAGAATCAGTAAGAGCCTCAAATACTTGTTCTGGAGTACTATTTATATTAGCAAAAGATGAAATAATACTCTCTGCTTCTGTATTTAATATATGATCTTTATAGCGATATAGTTGTTCTAATAAAAATTCATATTCTTGTAATTTTGGTTCTTCTTTATAAAATTCTTTTACTTGACTATAATCTATTTTCATCATTTCAGGATTAGCAAAGGAATCTAATCTATTATATTCAGCTAACAGATTTTCAATTTTGCCATTCATCTTTTGATATTCATCATTTGTTGTATCACTATCAAAATTTAGATGAGCATAGTAGTATAATTT
>USIB01000006.1 GCA_900554615.1 uncultured Mycoplasmatota bacterium
AATTTATGGGATATTTAAAGGGTAAAAGTGCATTAATGATATTTGAAAACCATGCGAATTTAAAATATAAATATGGCCAGAGAACTTTTTGGGCAAGAGGATATTATGTAAGTACGGTTGGATTAAATAAAAATACGATAAAAAAATATATAAGAGAGCAGGAAACTGAAGATATGATACAAGATAAAAGAAGTGTAAGGGAATACGAAGACCCTTTTAAGGGTTGTTAGAGTGACAAAGGCGATTGGCAGATCAAAAAGCCCTCATGTGAGGGCAGCCAGTATAACCCCTTATAGGGGTTAGAGAAAAACCACTAGTTAAACTAGTGGATTTTTATTCATATTATCATTTGTAATAATTAATTCCTCAAGAGTATTATTAATCATCTTAAGCATGAATTCAATAAATATAGTAGATTCCCCACTTATATTACAAGAATTAATTACTTCATAATATTCATTTTGATATTTTTTAATTTGATTTTCAATTGTTACATACTTAAATATATCTCTCCATTTAGATAATATTACATTTTGCCATAGTCTCGCCATTCTACCATTTCCATCACTAAACGGATGAATAAAAACAAACTCGTAGTGGAAAACAGAAGAGACTATAAGTGGATTAAGTTCATCTTTACAATTATTTAGCCAAGAAAATAAATTATTCATAAGTTCAGGAACCATATTAGGACCAGGTGCCATAAATATACATGTTTCCCCATCAAAAACACCTTCATCACCACTTCTAAAATCTCCAGCATCTTTTAGAGTAAGAAAAGTCATAATACCATGTATTCTCTTTAAATCTTCAATAGAGTAAGGATTAATATTATCTAGTTCTTCATAAGCATTATAAGCATTTTTAACTTCTTGAATATCTCTTTGAGTTCCAATAACGGCTTTACCATCAATCACATCTTTAACCTGACTTAAAGTTAAAGAATTATTTTCTATTGCTAATGAAGAATGAATAGAATGAATAGTATTATTTTTTCTTAAAATAGGTTTATTATCTATATTGGTATAGTTATTAAGTCTACCAACTTTTTCCATAATACTAGATGTCAAATCAAGTATTTCATTAGTAATAGTAAATGGAGGTATATAATTATTCATAAACATCACCAAATCCTTTTATATAATTGTATCAAAAATATTGTCAAAAATCCATAGTAAGTAGTTTATTTTCTTCTTAAATTATGATAAAATAACTAAGGAAAGAAGGAAGAAGAATGAAAGTAGGAATATGCTCACTAGGATGTAAAGTAAATATATATGAAAGTGAATTAGTAACCAATATATTAAAAGATAATAACTATGAGATAGTAGATTTTGAAGATAAAGCAGATATATATATAATAAATACCTGTAGTGTAACAAATGAAAGTGATAAAAAATCAAGAAAGATGATAAATAGAGCAAAAAAAAACAATGAAGATGCCATCATAGTAGTTATGGGCTGCTACAGCCAAATAAATGCCAAAGACATAGATGTAGATATCGTCTTAGGAAATAAAGATAAATCAAAGATAATAGATATCCTAGAAGACTATATAAGAACAAGAGAAAAGAAAAAAATAATCTATGACCTAACCAAAGTAGATTTCGAAAAGATGGAAATAAGTAGTTTCAATAATCATACTAGAGCATTTGTAAAAATAGAAGATGGCTGCAATGCATTTTGTTCATATTGTATAATACCATATACAAGAGGTAGAATAAGAAGTAAGCATAAAGAAGATGTAATAAAAGAAGTAACAAAACTAGTAGAGGAAGGCTATAAAGAAATTGTATTAACAGGTATTCATACAGGAAAATATGGAATAGATATAAATAGTAGTCTAGAAGAATTACTAAACGAATTAGTAAAAATCCCAAACATATATAGAATAAGATTATCATCAATAGAAATAAACGAAATAACACCAGGAATAAAAAAACTATTAAAAGAAAATAAAGTAATGGCTAAACATTTACATATACCACTTCAATCAGGAAGTGATAAAATACTAAAACTAATGAATAGAAGATATAATACAGAAGAGTTTTTAAATATGGTAGATAATCTTAGAGATATAGAAAATATCTCACTTACAACAGACCTAATAGTAGGATTCCCACATGAAGAAGAAAAAGACTTTAACGATACCATAGAAACACTAAAAAAGATAGGATTCACAAAAATACACACCTTTCCATATTCTAGAAGAAGTGGAACACCTGCGGACAGAATGGATGGACAAGTAGATAGCATAGAGAAAAAGAAAAGAGTTCATCAAATACTAAAAATATCTGACGAGAGCGAAAATAACTTTTATAAAAACAATATAGGTAAAGAATATGATGGAGTAGTAGAAGAACACGATAATGGTTTAGTCGTAGTTCATACCTCAAACTTCATACCAGTAATAATAGAAGATAAAGTAGAAAATAATAGCATAGTAAAAATAAAAATAGAAAAAGTAGATAATCACAATGTATATGGAAGAGTAGTAGAAAAATAAAACTATTCTTCTTTAATATTTATCCCAAAATTAAAGTAAAAAGTTGATTTTAACACTTGTAAATGTTATAATTTAAGATGTAATAATTATAAAGAAAAACATAAAATAACAAATGGAGGTAGAAAAAAATGATAAAACTAATAAAAAATCTAAGTAAAAAAGACTATTTATATATATTAATAAGTGCAGTACTAATCATATTTCAAGTATGGTTAGAATTAAAAATGCCAGACTATATGTCAAATATAACTAGACTTGTTCAAACGAAAGGAGCAGATATAACAGATATCCTAAGAGAAGGAGGAAACATGCTACTATGTGCATTAGGAAGCCTAGTAGCAGCCTTTGCTGTAGGATATTTCACATCAACAATATCAGCATCATTTTCATATAAAACAAGAGAAAAACTATTCAGAAAGGTAGAAGAAATAAGTACTGAAGAAATAAAGAAGTTTTCTCCAAGCAGTTTAATAACAAGAACAACAAACGATATAACACAAATAGAGTTCTTAATAGCAATGGGATTAACCCTATTAATAAAAGCCCCAATAACCGCAGTATGGGCAGTTACCAAGATACTAAATAAAAGTATAGAATGGAGTATTCTAACAGGAATAGCAGTATTAGTTCTTCTAATAACAATATCAGTAATAATGATAATAGTAATGCCAAAGTTCAAGATAGTACAAGAACTAATAGATAAAGTAAACATGGTAATGAAAGAAAACCTATCAGGAATAAGAGTAGTAAGAGCCTTCAACGCCGAAGAGTATCAAGAAGACAAGTTTGAAGAAGTAAATACAAAATTAACAAATCAACAAACATTCAATCAAACAGCCTTCAACTTCATGAGTCCTATAATGTATATCGTAATGTACTTCTTAACCCTAGGAATCTATTTTATAGGAGCAATACTAATAAACGAAGCCAATATGAGTGATAAAATAGTTCTGTTTGGAAATATGATAGTATTCTCCTCTTACGCAATGCAAGTAATAATGTCATTTCTAATGTTAGCCATGATATTTATGATGTTACCAAGAGCAAGTGTATCCGCTAAAAGAATAAATGAAGTATTAGATACAAAAATAAGTGTAGAAGAAGGAAAAATAAACAAAAAACAAAACAATGTAACAGGAGAAATAGAGTTCAAAAAAGTATCATTCAAATATCCTGATGCCGATGAATATATATTAAAAGATATAACATTTAAAGTAAACAAAGGAGAAACAGTAGCCTTTATCGGTTCAACAGGCTCAGGAAAATCAACCCTAGTAAATCTTCTTCCAAGATTTTATGACGTAACCGAAGGAAAGATACTAGTAGATAATATAAATGTAAAAGACTATACATTTGAATATCTAAACAACATCATTGGCTATGTTCCCCAAAAAGCAGTAATGTTTTCAGGAACAGTAGAGACAAACATAACCTTTGGAAAAAACAAAAATGGTAAACCAAAAAAAGAAAAAGTAAAAGAAGCCATAAAAGTGTCTCAAGCCGAAGAGTTCGTATCAAAACTAGAAGATAAAGAAAAATCCCATATAGCAAGTGGAGGTACCAATGTAAGTGGAGGACAAAAACAAAGACTATCAATAGCAAGAACAATAGCAAGAGACCCAGAAATCTACATCTTTGATGATTCCTTTAGTGCTCTAGACTATAAAACAGATAGTACACTAAGAAAAGAATTAAAAAAATATACCAAAGATGCAACAGTGCTAATCGTAGCCCAAAGAATAGGTACCATATTAAATGCCGATAAAATAATAGTATTAGATAATGGAAAATGTGTAGGAATGGGAACACACAAAGAATTAATGAAAAAATGTAAGGTATACAAAGAAATAGCCTTATCACAAGTATCAAAGGAGGAATTAGAAAATGTCTAAAAATAAACAAAACAATACCGCTCCTCCTAAAGGACACGGACCTATGAAAGTACAAGAGAAACCAAAAGATTTTATAGGAGCAATAAAAAAACTATTAAAAAGCCTAAAAGACTATAAAGCATTAATCATTCTAGCAGTCGTACTAGCGGCTTTCTCATCAATACTATCACTAGTAAGTCCAAATAAATTATCCGATTTAACAGATGAAATAACAAAAGGAATAACAATAAACACAGATAATATCAAAAATCTAGAAGAAGAATTAACAAAAAACATAAAAGAAGTAGGACCAATACTAAATATAAACCTAGATAAAGAAACAGTAGTAAAAGTAAATACATCAAATATATCAAATGAAGATAAAGAAGTCTTTAATAGTACCTTAAATAAAATAAAAGAAGACAAAGAAAATACATTAACATATATAAGTAGTCTTCCAAGTGCAGTATTAAATATAATTATCACACCATCAAGATATAACGAAGAAGAAATAACAAGAGAAGAAAAAATAGTCCTATTAAAGTCATTAAAAAATATCAATGTATCAGAAAACAATTATGAGGGGATAAACACATTACCAGAAAAAATAAAAAAACTATTATTTCCTGAAGTAACAATAGAAGGAGTAAAAATAACAACCGAAGATAAAATAGACTTCATAGAGAAAATGTCAAGTATAGACCAAACATCAGTCAACGAAATATACAAAAAAGTAGAAACATTACCAAATAGTATTCAAAAAATAATAAATCCAAAAATGGATATGGATAAAATAAAAAAAATAACAATACTATTAGTTATACTATATATATTAAGTAGCATATTTAGTTATATAGAAGGACTATCAATGATAAAAGTAGCCAATAGATACGCAAAAAAATTAAGAACAAGTATATCAAAGAAAATAAACAAATTACCATTAAAATACTTTGATAATAACTTATCTGGAGACATACTATCAAGAGTAACAAACGATGTAGATACAATAGCCCAATCACTAAATAATAGCCTATCAACCTTAGTATCATCACTAACATTATTCATAGGCTCAATAATAATGATGTTTGTAACAAATTACATAATGGCAATAACCGCTATTGTATCAAGCCTAATAGGATTCATATTAATGTTTATAATACTATCAAAATCCCAAAAATACTTTACCGAAAGACAAGAACAATTAGGAAAACTAAATGGATATATAGAAGAAATATATAATGGCCTAAATGTAATAAAAACATGTAATGCCAAAGAAGAAACAACAAAAGAGTTCGATAAACTAAACGAAAGATTATATACCTGTAACCAAAAAAGTCAATTTCTATCAGGATTAATGGGACCAATAATGTCATTCATAGGAAACTTAAGTTATGTAGCAGTATGTGTAGTAGGAGCGTTATTAGTAAGTAAAAACATAATAACATTTGGAGTAATAGTAGCCTTTATATTGTATGTAAGATTATTCAATAACCCATTATCACAGATAGCCCAAGCAATGACTTCACTTCAAACAACTGCAGCCTCAAGTGAAAGAGTATTTGGACTATTAGAAGAAGAAGAAATGAGTAGAGAAGACAAAATAACTAAAAAACTAGATAAACATAAAGTAAAAGGAAATATAGAGTTCAAAAATGTAAACTTTGGATATGATGAAAGCAAAATAATAATAAACAACTTCACAGCAAAAGTAAAAGCAGGAGAAAAAGTAGCAATAGTAGGACCAACAGGAGCAGGAAAAACAACAATGGTAAATCTACTTATGAAGTTTTATGATATAGCAGATGGAGATATCATAATAGATGGAACATCAATAAAAGAATTAAAAAGAGAAAATGTACACAGTTTATTTACGATGGTCCTTCAAGATACTTGGTTATTTAATGGTACAATAAAAGAAAATATAAAATATAATCACAAAAATATAAGTGATAAAAAAGTAGAAGAAATATGCAAAGTAGTAGGAGTAGACCATTTTATAAAAACATTACCAAATGCTTACAATAGTAGTATTTCAGATAACGATTCAGTATCATCTGGACAAAGACAATTATTAACAATAGCAAGAGGTATGATAAATGATAGTCCATTTCTAATACTAGATGAAGCAACATCAAATGTAGATACAAGAACAGAGGAACTAGTACAAAAAGCAATGGATAAATTAATGGAAAATAAAACATCCTTTATAATAGCCCATAGACTATCTACTATTAAAAATGCAGATTTAATTTTAGTAATGAAAGATGGTAATATAATAGAACAAGGAAATCATAATACGTTAATGAAAAAGAATGGTTTCTATGCTAATTTATATAATTCACAATTTGAAAAGAACATTAGTTAGTTCTTTTCTTTTTCCACTTCATCCCAAAAGGTATTCCGTGGTGTTAGTGAGCCAAAAATACTTGTCTCCCTAACAAACAATCTAATTATATATAAAAACTACGAGGTTAATATTATTTATTTAAAGATATACCAAGTTAGAAAATCTACACCCTGAATATAATACACAAAATAAACAAAAAAACTAGAAGATAAGAAAACTAATCTTCTAGTTTATTAATTCTATAAAAGTTAATAGAAGGTTTATTAAATAACCTAAAGTTAATTCTAGATTCACCGATACCACTAGATACATATAAATCAGTATTATTAACTCTATAATAATTATCATAATATTTCTTACTACCATAAGGCAAAAACAAAGTTTTAACATAAGGAATATTAATTTGACCATTATGAGAATGACCAGATAAAACAAGATTAACATTATATTTATTCAAAATATTATCAATATAATCAGGCTCATGAACTAATATAATCTTATAAGAAATATCATCATTATCCTTAAAATAATCCATAACCTTATCAATATCAGATTCATTATAACTATAAGTATCAACTCCCCCAATAAATAATTTATCATTACCATTACCATAAATAACATCATAATTATTAACAAGTAAAGAAAAACCACTATTAGAATAAATATTACTAATAACATCATTATCCTTAACATAATCATGATTACCAATAACAGCATATTTACCATACTTAGAATTAATCAAAGAAAGCAATTCAATCAAATTATCAGTATCCTTATCAGTAATAGAATAATCCTTATCAATCAAATCACCAGTAAAAAAAACAATATCAGGATTAATAAGATTAATCTCATTAACAACATCATTAAGCATATCCTTATTAACAACCCTAAGATAATGCAAATCACTAAAATGAACAATCTTAATCCCATCAAAAGAATCAGCAATATCTTTAGTATCAATTTTATACTCTTTAGTAGAAAGTCCCACAGTTCCACCATATCTAGCATAAACAATCGTAGAAGCCACTATCAAAAAGAAAATAAGAAGAAATCTAATAAATCTTTTCATAACATACCTCCTAACAAAATATAAATAATAACAGATAAAAAGTTATGCATAGCATGAACACATATAGAAGAAAAAATATTATTCGTTTTATAATAAAGAAGAGCAAAAGCACATCCAAGAGAACTATAAGGAATCAAATATAACAAATCATAAACACTAGAAATAGAACTAGCAATATGAAGAAAACCAAAAATAAATCCACTAACAAAAACATATACCCATTTATTATTAATAGCCTCTCTAATACTCTTCCTAAAAGTAATTTCTTCAACAATTGGAGCATATATACAAGTACAAAAAACCATAAGTAAAGGAGCAACATCAATATAACTTCTAACAACCTCTTCATTATTAGCAATAGACCTACCTAAACCAAAAACAATAATAATATTGCTAACAACCATAATAATAAAACCAACAAGCCAATACTTAAAAGATGTCTCAAAGTTCTTACCAAAATCTTTAAAATAAGATTTAAAGTCCCTAATCAAATCCCTTCTATATATACAAAAATAAATACCAAGTAAAATAAAATCAAAAATAGACATATAAACTAGGTACATAGTCTGAGACATACCATTAGGATTAAGATTAAATATACCAAACATTAATGAAGAAAAAAACAAAACCAAAAGAATTAAACCAATAGATTTAAAAATATTAAAAACACTATCTTTCATATCATCACTTCCACTTAATATTATATCAGTAATTAGAAAAATAATCTATACTAATTGAAAATAAAAAAAATAAATGATATAATAAACTAAGAAGAGAGGTAAAATATGAAAGAAATAAATAAACAAAGAAGAGACTATCTATCTTGGAATGATTTCTTTATGGGAGTCGCAATGCTAGCCGCTAAAAGAAGTAAAGACCCAAATACTCAAGTAGGAGCCTGTATCGTAAGCAAAGATAATCGAATACTATCTGTAGGATATAATGGAACACCAAATGGATATGAAGATAAATATTTCCCTTGGGATAGAGAAGGAGAAGAACTAGAAACAAAATACTTATATGTAGTTCATGCTGAAAGAAATGCCATACTAAATTATCGTGGTAGTAATAAAGACTTAGAAGGGGCCAAAATATATGTAGATTTATTTCCTTGCAATGAATGTGCAAAAGAAATAATACAAGTAGGAATAAAAGAATTATATTACCTAGAAGATAAATATAAGGATACTAAAGAAGTAATAGCCTCAAAAAAAATGCTTGATGCTTGTGGTGTAAAATATACCTGCTTAAAGAAATAAAAAAGTATCATAGATGTCATAAAACGACATCTTTTTTTCATTAAATAACATATAATTAATTTGAGGTGAAAAATGAAAAAAGCATATTTAGGAATAGATATTGGAAGTATATCTACAAAAGGAGTAATAATAGATGAAAACAATAACATACTAGCAGATAGTTATTTATATACCGAAGGAAATCCAATAAATTCAAGTAAAAAAGTAATAAGAGAATTAAAAAATAAAATAAATAAAGACGAATATAAAATAGTAGGAGTAGGAACAACAGGCTCTGCTAGAAAACTAATAGGAACAATACTTGGAGCAAATACCATCAAAAACGAAATAACTGCTCATGCAATAGGTGCAATGAGCATAAATAAAGATGTAAAAACAATATTTGAAATAGGAGGCCAAGATTCCAAAATAATCATAATAGATAATGGAGTAGTAACCGATTACGCAATGAATACATTATGTGCCGCTGGAACAGGAGCCTTTCTATCAAGTCAAGCCAAAAGATTAGGAATACCTATTGAAGACTTTGGAAAAATTGCTCTAACAAGTGATAATCCAACTAAAATAGCAGCCCGATGTACAGTATTTGCCGAATCAGATTTAGTACATAAGTCCCAAATAGGTCATAAGAGAGAAGATATAATTGCAGGCCTTTGTTATGCTATTGTAAATAACTATTTAAACAATGTAGGAAAAGGCAAAAAAATAAAACCACCTATCGTCTTCCAAGGCGGAGTATCAAAAAACATAGGAGTAGTAAAAGCCTTCGAAGAAGTAACAGGATACAAAATAAATGTAGACCCATCTTCACATTTAACAGGTGCCTTAGGAGTAGCAATCCTCTCAAAACAAGAAAAAGAAATAACATTTAATTTTGATATAGAAGAAATAAATTACGAAACAAAAGGAATAGAATGTAAAGGCTGTTCTAATAATTGTGAAATAATAAAAGTAATGAAAGATAAAAAAATAATAGATGCTTGGGGTAATAGATGCCCTAAAGGAGAGTTAGTTCACAAATAAAAAAATAAGCATACAATATATAGGAGGAAAAAAATATGTATGACTTATACCAAATATTACCAGGTGATACAATAGAAACAATTGCTGAAAAATATAAAGTATCACCAAGTATCTTAATGGATATGAATAAAAATGCAACTTTCGCAGTAGGCTCAAAAATAATAGTACCAACAACAACAGAATATTTTGATATTTACACAATAGAAAAAGGAGATAGTTTATATGAAATAGCAAGAAAGTATAATACAGACTATAACTTAGTAGCATCTCTAAACGGAATAAATACATCAGACTATATATATCCAAATACCAAAATATTAGTACCAAAAAAAGATGTGAAATACTATTTCACAAAGAACGATGATACATTATTATCTGTAAATAATTTACTAGGAGCAAATCTAAATAAATTACTAAATCAAAACAAAAATATATTTTTAAGAGAAGGACAATTAATAATATATAAAGATTAAACTATAAGTAAAATTATAGTTTTTTAATTCCAATAGATTCATTGTACAATAGAAAAATAAAAAAACAAGAACATTCCAGAAAGGTAATGCATAATATATAATGTCATAAGAGAAATCTTATGTTTATATATAGTACCCTCAAAATTAAAGAGGGTATTTTTAACTAAAAATAAAAAAAATACTTGCATTTTATAAAAAGAATAGTTATAATGTTACAGAAAGGAAGGATTCAATGTCAAAAAAATTAGTAATAGTGGAGTCTCCACATAAAAGTAAAACAATAGAAAAATATTTAGGAAAAGAGTTCAAAGTAGTATCTTCTGTTGGACATATAAGAGATTTATCAACATCAGGAAAATATGGCTTTGGAGTAGATATAGATAATAATTTCAAACCAGATTATAAAATAATCAAAGGAAAAAATAAATTAGTAAAAGAACTAAAAAAGGATATCAAAGATGCTGACTTTGTATATTTAGCAACCGACCCAGATCGTGAAGGAGAAGCAATAAGCTGGCATTTGTATGATACCTTAGGACTAAAAGAAGATAATTACAAAAGAATAGTATTTAATGAAATAACCAAAAAAGCCGTTTTAGATTCTTTCGACAAAGCAAGAAAAATAGATGACGATTTAGTAAAATCTCAAGAAACAAGAAGAATATTAGATAGAATAATCGGCTTTAGACTAAGCAAATTAATGCAATCAAAAACAGGAGGAAAATCTGCTGGCCGTGTTCAGTCAGTAGCACTAAAGTTAATAGTTGATCGTGAAAGAGAAATAGAAGCATTTATTCCTGAAGAATATTTTGAGATAGAGGCAGAATTTAATGACTTTAATGCCAAATTAGACACCTATAATCATAAAAAAATAGAAATAAAAAAAGAATCCGAGGCCAAAGAAATATTAAGCAAGTTATCAAATGCCTTTAAAATAGAAAGTGTAGACAAAAAAGAAAAAGTCAAGAAAAGCAAGTTTCCTTTTACTACTAGCACTATGCAACAAGAAGCTTCTACCAAATTGGGATTTACTTCCAAAAAAACAATGATGTTAGCCCAAAAATTATATGAAGGAATAAACCTAAAAAATGGAGCCGAAGGACTAATATCGTATATGAGAACAGATTCCATAAGATTATCAGATGAATTTGTCAAAGATACATACGGATACATTAAGGATACATATGGAAGTGAGTATGTTGGCTATGTTAAAAAAAGTAATAAAACAGAAAATGTACAAGACGCTCATGAAGCAATAAGACCTACCAACATAAATAACACCCCTGAAAAAATAAAAGAATATCTAACGAATGATGAATATAAATTATATAGTTTAATATACTATCGTGCCCTAGCATCACTAATGAAAGATGCAAAAGTAGAAGCAACAACAGTAATATTAGATAATAATAATTATCAATTCAAAACAAATGGCCAAATACTAATATTCGATGGATATCTAAAAGTATATAGCAAATATGAAGATAGCGAAGATAAAATACTACCAGATTTTGCATCATATAAAAGTAATGTATTAGTAGCAAATAATATAGAATATACTTCACATACAACAAAGCCACCTGCTAGATATACCGAAAGCAAGTTAATCAAAGAAATGGAAGAATTAGGTATCGGAAGACCATCTACTTATGCAAAGACAATAGATACCATTAAAGAAAGAGGATATGTCACTGTAGAAGATAAGAAGTTTGTACCAACTGAAGTAGGGATAGAAACGACAGACAAATTACAAGAATTCTTCAAGGACATCATAAATGTAGAATATACAAAGAATATGGAAGATGATCTGGATAAGATAGCTGAAGGAAATCTTGAATGGAATAAATTACTTAGTATATTTTATAAAGACTTTGAGCCAAAAGTAGAAGTAGCTTTTAAGAATATGGAAAAGAAAGCCCCAGAAGCAACAGGAGAATCGTGTCCAAATTGTGGAAATCCTTTAGTAATTAAAAAAAGTAGATATGGAAAGTTTATAGCGTGTTCCAACTACCCAACTTGCAAATACATAAAAAACGATAAAGAAGAAAAAGAAGTAAAAGAAATAATGCCTTGCCCAAAATGTGAAGGAAAAATAATAGAAAAGAAAACCAAAAGAGGAAAGATTTTCTATGGTTGTTCAAATTATCCAAAATGTACTTTTGCTAGTTGGGATAAACCACTAGAAGAAAAATGTCCAAACTGTAACGGAACATTAACAATAAAAAAAGATAAAATTAAATGTTTAGATTGTGATTATGAGAAGACTACCAACTAAAGTAGTCTTTTCTTCTTAAAAAATTAATTAAACAAGATTATTGCAATTTCTGATCTGTTATGATAGAATAAATGTGTAGTGAGGGATATAATGAAAAAGAATAGAATATTATTAATACTATTAATTTTATTATCAATAAATATAAAAGAAGTAAATGCAAGTGCTTGTACAAAAGAGGCCGCTATGCAAATAGGAAAAATAGTATATAGAGAATCAGGTGCAGACACTGCTCCTAATAAAGAAGATAATTTCTTTAGAAGATTAAACGTAGCAAGTGTTGCTCTAAATAATGCAAGTAGAAGAAAAGGCTCATCTTGGTACGAAAAAATATATAATTTAGATGATAATGTTTATGGAAGTTATAGTAGTTATAAAGACAAAGACTTTAGTTCATTAGTAGATAAAAGTAAACAAGGAGAAATCCTATACATATCAGAGTTAGTATTAACAGAACAATATAATTTACCAAGCAATATGTATCTTCAAGCAGAACCAGCAATTGTAAACAAATACGGAAAACTATGGACAAGTATAGGAGATATATATTTCGGCTATGAAGGAGAAACATTAAGTAGTAAAGATGTTTTTGGTAACAAACTAAAAAGCACAACAGTAAGTTATTTCAAGGAAAAAGCATCATCACTAAAGTTATCTGATTATTCTGCTTACAAAATAGATACAGTGTGCAGTGGAAAAATTAACAACAATAACAATAATAACGATAATAACAATAATAATAATAATAACGATAATAACAATAATAATAATAATAACAATAATAACAATAATAACAATAATAATAACAATAATAATAATAATAACAATAATAATAATAACAATAATAATAATGGTAATAATAACCAAGATAAGGAGACAATAGAATTGATAGAGGCTTGTGAAAATCCAGATATATTAAGAATAATATATTTTATAAAAATATTAATAGATATTGTAAAAATAATAGTTCCAATAGGTTTAATAATAATAGGCTCAATAGACTTTTCAAAATCAGTCATAAATAGTGATGAAAAAGAACAAAAGAAAACATTAAATCTATTTATAAAAAGGTTAATTTATGCAGCATTAATTTTTATAGTGCCATGGTTAATTGAAGTATTAATATCATTTTTAGGAGATTTAACTGAAGGGGTAAATTGGACTGATTGCATAAATAATGCAAATAGTGAAAAAATAGAAGAATTAGAAAAAAGTCAAAACAATTAGTTTTGCTTTTTTTTTAAATTATAAACAAACATTAGTTTCAAAGTGTTATAAACATATTGACATCTTAGAATAACAATATTATAATAAACATTACAAAAGAATTGAGGTGTAAAAATGTACAAATCATATAAGTTTAGAGCATATCCGAATGATAAGCAAAAACAAATAACAAATCAAACATTTGGTAATACAAGATTTGTTTATAACTACTATTTAAGTAAACAACAGCAAGATAACAATATTACTATTAAAGAATGTATATCAGACTATAATAAATTAAAGCAAACATATCAATTTCTATCAAAAGAAAATCAATATTTAATGATAAGTACAATATACAAATTAAATAATAATATAAAAAAATACAAATCTAATGGCCTTGGTTATCCAAAGTATAAAAGTAAATATAATAAAAACAGTTATACACTAAAAGAAAATATAATTGTAAATCTAAAAAAACAAATATTAATATCACCAAATTTAGGAGAATTAAAAATAAGAGGTTATAAAAAACTAGACAAAATAAATGGAACATTAATAAATATAACCATATCAAAAGAAAAAAACGATAAATACTATATAAGTCTATTATATGATATACCAACACCCAAAAGAACAATACCTAGAGTAACAGTAGGAATAGATTTAGGTGTAAGAAAATTATTAACTTTATCAGATGGAACAGCCTATGATAATAATAAATACATAGATAAATATGAAAAAAGAATAAAGAGAAAACAGAGAGAATTAGCAAGAAAAGAAAAAGGTAGTAAGAACTACAATAAATGCAAAAAAGAACTAGCAATACTTTATAGTAAATTATCTAATGCTAGAAGGTTTTATATTCATAAAATAACTAAAAATATAACTGATGAATATGATATTATTACTTGTGAAAAATTGAAAACTAAAGAAATGATTATTGAAGGAAAAGATAACAAACTATCTAGTAAAATAAATGACGCCACATTTAGTGAAATAATAAGACAACTACAATATAAATCAAAATATAAAGGTAAACAGTTTTATCAAATTAATACCTATTATCCATCTAGTCAAATATGTAGTAGATGTGATAATCAAGATAGAAGATATAAAGATTTAACAAGAAGGGAATATAAATGTACCAAATGTAATCAGGAATTAGATAGAGATTTAAATGCAAGTATAAATATCATGTTTGAAGGGTTAAAGTTATATATGAAAAATTATGTCAGAATATAGAAAAGAATTCCTAATAAATAAGAAATAAGTACGGTAACACCTATCGGATTTTAAGTCTGTGGAGAAGTCTGGTTACAGGGTCTGTGAAACAGAAAGCACATCATCGTGAGATGATGTAAAAATATATTTTTCTAATATTCATATTTTAGTATATAGTACTTGCTTATATATGATAGACCTTAGTTAAAGACTTATCAAAAAAAGGCTTTAACTAACACTCTGAGACCTTAGGCTTAGAGTGTATAAATAATAATTATTATTGTAAATAAATTGTATAAATGCTTGATAAATAAGGAAAAATACATTATAATTATTATGGTGATATATAAATGGAAGATATTATAAAGAAAATATATGATTATTCATTAGAAGATATAATGGGGAATAGTTTTGGTAGATATTCTAAATACATAATACAAGATAGAGCAATACCAGATGTCAGAGATGGACTAAAACCAGTACAAAGAAGAATACTATATTCAATGTATAAAGAAAGAAATACATATGATAAACCAACTAAAAAGAGTGCCAACGCAGTAGGACTAGTAATGGCCAATTACCATCCACATGGAGATAGTTCAATATACGATGCCATAGTAAGAATGAGCCAGTGGTGGAAAAACGAAGCACCACTAATAGAAATGCAGGGTAATAATGGTTCAATAGATGGAGATAGCCCAGCAGCATCCCGTTACACAGAAGCAAGACTATCAAAAATAGCAGGAGAATTACTTAGAGATATAGATAAAACAGGAATTGTACCTATGGCTCCAAATTACGACGATAGATTACTAGAACCAACAGTCCTACCAAGTAGATTTCCTAATCTATTAGTAAATGGAACAACAGGAATAAGTGCTGGATATGCTACTAATATGCCTCCTCATAACTTAGGAGAGGTAATAGATGGAACAATATTCAGAATAGATAACCCAACCTCAAGACTAGATACAATAATGAATTATATAAAAGGACCAGACTTTCCAACAGGGGGTATCGCCTTAGGAATAGATGGAATAAAAAAAGCATATGAAACTGGTAGGGGAAAAATATTTATCAGGTCTAAAGCCATCGTAGACAAAAACAAAATAATAATAAATGAGATACCATATGAAGTGAATAAACAACAATTAGTCAAAAGAATGGACGAAATTAGACTAGACAAAAAAATAGATGGAATAGTAGAAGTAAGGGATGAGTCAGATAAAGATGGTCTACAAATAGTAGTAGAATTAAAAAAAGACGCAGACGCAAATAACATTTTAAATTACTTCTACAAAAACACTGATTTACAAATATCATATAATTTCAACAATGTAGTTATCGTAAATCGCCGCCCAATGCAACTTGGCCTACTTGGAATATTAGATGCTTACATAGCCCATCAAAAAGAGATAGTTTATAAAGGTACAGAATACGATTTAAAGACATCCAAAGCAAGTCATCACATTATGGCAGGTTTAATAAAAGCCATATCAATATTAGATGAAGTAATTGCTCTAATAAGGAAAAGTAAAAATAAGGCTGATGCAATTGTTAATTTAGTTAAAGAATACGATTTCACAGATAAACAAGCCGAAGCAATAGTTAATCTACAATTATATAGACTAACAAATACAGATGTAGTATTATTAGAAGAAGAAATGAAAAAATTAGAAGAAAAAATAAAACTATATGAAGAAATACTTACCAATCCAAGCAAACTTAATTCAGTTATTAAAGAAGACTTAAGAAAAATAAAAAAAGAGTATGCAATTCCTAGAAGAACAGAAATAAGAGAGGAAGCAGAGGAAATAAAAGTAGACACAACAAGCATGATACCAAAAGAGCAAGTAGTAGTAGTACTTACAAACGAAGGCTACATAAAAAGAGTATCAAATAGAAGTTACAATACCTCTTCTGCTGAAGAAACAACCTTAAAAGAAAACGATTATGTCATAGGACTATATAACATAACAACAACAGATGTCATTCTATTATTCACTAACCTAGGAAATTACCTATATTTACCAGTACATGAAGTCCCAGAAGGGAAATGGAAAGAAATAGGTAAACATATCAGCAACATAATAGGTTTAAGTCCAGAAGAAAAAGTAATAGAGGCAGTTCCAGTATATGATTTCAATGAAGAAAAATACATAACAAGTTTCACCAAAAATGGAATGATAAAAAGAACACTTCTAAGTGAGTTCAAAGCCCTTAGATATAGCAAACCAATCAAAATGATGAACTTAAAAGGATATGACTACCTAGTAAGTGTTACCTCATCACCATACTCAAATGTATTCATAGCAACATCAAATGGATATGGACTATGGTATGATATAAATGAAGTCCCAGTAGTAGGAATAAAAGCCGCTGGCGTAAAATCAATAAACCTAAAAGATGACTATGTAGTAAGTGGAACACTATTTGATATAGCAAATGAATATCTAACAATACTTACTGATAAAGGTACCGCTAAAAGAATGAGACTTACAGAACTAGAAAAAACAACAAGAGCAAAAAGAGGAATACTACTTATGAAATTACTAAAGAGTAATCCAAGTAAAATAATAAAAACATACATAGAATCAAGTAAAAGCCTAATAGGAATAATAAGTGATAACTATAGCAAAACAATAAAACTAACCGAAATCCCAATAATGGATAGATATAGTAATGGCTCATATATCATAAAAGATAGAATAATAGATTCCTATATGGTAAAAGACCTAGAAATAAAAGAAGAAGAAACAGAGCCAAAAGAAGAAATAAAAGTAGAAGCAAGACAAATATCACTAAACGAAATAGATGATAAATTATCAAACATAGATAGTATTATAAAAGATACTAACGAATAGATTTAAGTAGAGGTGTTAATATGCTATATGTAAAAGACATAATAGAAAAATGTGGAGGAGTACTTTTATGTGGAGATGAAAGTCTTCCTCTAAATAACTTTTCTAAAGATACAAGAACAATAAAAGAAAAAGATGTATACATAGGAATAAAAGGAGAATCCTTTGATGGAAATAACTTTTATAAAGACGCATTTGATAAAGGTGCAAGTGTATGCATACTAGATAACATTGATATAAAAGAAATACCAGATAACTATAAAAATAAAACAATAGTAAAAGTAGAAAATACCATAAAATGCATAGGCCTTTTAGCAAAATACAAAAGAAGCCTATACAATATACCAGTAGTAGCAGTAACAGGAAGTGTAGGAAAAACATCAACAAAAGAATTAATAGCAAGCACATTAAGTACAAAATATAAAGTACTAAAAACAGAAGCAAACTACAATAACCACATTGGTCTTCCCCTTACAATATTAAAATTAAAAGATGAAGAAATACTAGTATTAGAAATGGGTATGAATAACAAAAACGAGATTTCCTACCTAACAAACATAGCAAAGCCAACAATCGGAGTAATAACAAATGTCGGAATGGCCCATATAGGAAATCTAGGTTCAAGAGAGAACATAATGAAAGCCAAACTAGAATTAACCGAAGGCCTATCAGGCCCCCTAATAATAAATAACGATAACGACATGCTTCATAACAATTTAGACTACATAAAAACATTATCACAAGTAATAACAATAGGAATAGATAACAAAAGTGACTATATGGCCACAAATATAAAAGAAGATACCTTCTATGTAAATGGAGAAAAAATAACCTCCCCAATTAATAACAAAGCCTTTATATATAATAGTCTAGTATCATTTGTCGTAGGAATGCTTTGCAAAGTATCCCCTGCCGACATAAGAAAAGGAATAAAAAATATGCATCTCACATCCAATAGATTAGAATACAAAAAAACAAAAGATGGAGTAACAATAATAGATGATACCTACAATTCCTCTCTTGATGCAATAATAGCCTCACTAGAAATACTATCGAAAGAAAAAGGCTTAAGGAAAATAGCAGTTCTAGGAGACATCCTAGAAGTAGGAGATTATAATAGAGAAGTGCATAGGAAGATAGGAGAGGCACTCCTAGAACGTAATTTAGATATCATAATAACAATAGGAACTAACACAAAATATACAGACGAATACTTAGAAGAAAAAGGCTACACAAACTACTATCACTTCGATAACGAAGAAGTATCGCACGAAAAAATAAAGGAATTATTAAAAGAAGGCGATGTAGTCTTAATCAAAGCCTCACATAGTATGAAACTAGGAAACATTGTATCCTACCTAATAAACAATTAAAAGTTGACAAAACCATTATATTAAGGTATATTATTAACTGTACACACCGTACAGTTTTTAATTATATAAAAATAATAACTAAGGAGTATTTATGAAGAAAATAGATATAAAAAAATACATATTAATACTAATAGGAAATGCCATAATTACCTTTTCCTTCTATCTAAATAAAAACATATACAACGCAAGTTTTGAACAATACATATATAGTCTAATCAAAGTAACAGGAATGAGTGGAACACCAATAGTATCAGTAATAATAATAATTCTATATGGTTTTATATTATATATGATACTCAATATAATAACAATACTACCAACAATAAACTTTGATAGAAAAATAACAATAAACATCAAGAAAAAGCAAGAAAAAAAAGAAATATTAATATTACCAATCAAAAACATCAAAAGATACGGAAGAATAATATTAGCAATATCCATAATATATTTAGGAATAACCGTAAAGTTCTTTGACTACGCTTTCAACAGCCTAAGAAATACAGACCTTTTCAAAGACCACTATGTAGAAGCAAATAATGTAGAAATAAAGTTTCCTGAAGAAAAACAAAATCTAATATACATAATATTAGAATCAACAGAAATGACAAATGTAAGCAAAGCAAATGGGGGAGTATTTGATATATCAATAATGCCAAATCTAGAAAGAATAGCCCTAGAAAACATCAATTTCTCCAATACCAATTTACTAGGAGGAGCCCAAGAATCATATGGAACAAGTTGGACAGTGGCCGCAATGATAGCCCAAACCGCTGGAATCCCTCTAAAAGTAAAGATAGACGACATCAGTAGTAGTAATAGTACAAGTTTCAGCAACATAACAACCCTAGGAGATATCTTACACAAAGGAGGATATACCAACTACCTCTTACTAGGGTCAGACTCAGACTTTGGAGGCAGAAAAGCCTATTTCACAAGCCATAACTATATCATCAGTGATTACCTAACTGCCATCGAAGAAGGAAGAATACCAAGTGATTATCATGAATGGTGGGGGTACGAAGACTCCAAACTCTTCAGTTATGCAAAAGAAGAACTACAAAAACTATCAGAAGAAGGAAATCCATTTAACTTCACAATGTTAACAGCAGACACTCACTTCACAGATGGTTATCTAGACAAAAGTTGCCAAAATGTATTTTCAGATGCCTACGCCAATTCCTTCTATTGCTCAGATAGTATGGTAAATGATTTCCTAAATTGGATAAAAGAGCAGGACTTCTATGAAAACACAACCATCATCATAACAGGAGACCACCCAACAATGCAAGAAGGCTTCTATGACATAGAAAGTGATTATAGTAGAGTAATATACAATGCTTTCATCAACACCAAAGTAAAGCCAGTCAACAATAAGAATAGAGTATTCACAACCATGGATATGTTTCCAACCACAATAGGAGCCCTAGGAATATCAATAGAAGGCGACAGATTAGGTTTAGGAACAAATCTATTCTCAAATAAAAAAACAATCCCCGAAGAAATAGGATTAGATGTGTTCAATAAAGAATTAAAAAAGAGTTCCTCATATTATTACAAATACATAAGAAAATAGACTAGTAGGTCAAACTAATAGTCTTTTTCTTTTTTGCCCCTTCAGCCTTATATAAAATAAGTCTTCCGTGGTGTTAGAAAGCCAAAAAGCATTTGTCTTCCTAACAAACAATTTCGATAATCCAAAAGAAAACATAACAAACAAAATAAAGGAAAAACTATTTCAAAGTCTTTCCTTTTCAAGTATAAATATAAAACTATTTAACAACAAGAGTACGCACTATCTCATCACTAATATTCTTATATTCAACCTTATATTTAATCTTATAACTACCAGTGTTCAATTCTTTAACAGCGGCCTCTAACTTCTCCTTACTATCATAAGAGTTACCATCAATTTCATAAGTAATAGAAGTATTAATATCAGTAGTAATATCAACCTTTTTATACTTAACAGTAATGTCCTTATCATTATAATCACTATTAGCTTGTATTGTAACAGTATCATCACCATTAAGAGTAATATCAAGTTTATTACCAATGATAGAGCTACCACTACCTTTAGCAGAAATAGAAACACCATCACTAGCATTAGCCTTAAAGTTTTTATACTCAGCCTTAACAACAATCTCACCAGAATAAATGCCATCATAAACATATTCATTATCAGTAGTAAAGCCAAGTCTCTCAAGAGCACCAGCAGAAGTCTTCAAATAAATACCAAATCCAATACCACCAAGAGTATTATTGTTATAATTAATTCTAGCCTGTAAGTAAGACCCAGATTGCTTACCAAATACACTTTGACTAAAATACTTACTCAAATAAGCATCATTAAGAACATCAGGCTCCTTAAAGTTCCAAGTAATCTTAAATCCATCACTAGTTTTCTGTCCAGATAAATTAGTAACAGAAGGAAGTTTAGCATATCTATCCGAAACCTCAGTAGGTTGAGTACCTTTCTTAAAGTATTCAGTAATCTTCATATCATCAGGAGTAAACTCACTAGGAAGTTTAGCAGGCCAAGTTTCCTTTTCCACAGTAACAGCAACAACAGAAGAAGGAACATCCCATTTCTTAGTAGTCTTAGGAATAGTTTTAATAATCTGACGCATAACCGCGTCCTTAGGAGCACTAGCACCATTAAGATAATGCTCTTTCGTTGTCTTCTCATAACCATACCATAAGGCAACTGAATATTCAGGCGTATAAGCAACGGTCCACAAATCTGCTACCGCTCCAACAGGAATACCCTTACTACGACATTCCTCTTCAGATAAATTAGAAGTACCAGTTTTAGCAGCCACAGTAGAGCCATACACTCTAGAACCACCACTAAAGCCATATTCAACAGCATACTGAAGAACATTATTCATAAGGTAAGCCGTAGAGTCTGACATAACCTTTTCCTTTTCCTCAACAAATTCAACAGTTTTACCAGTAGAACGATATTCAATCTTCGTAACAGCATGGGTCTCAATATGATAACCACCATTAGCAAAACTAGCATAAGCCTCAGCCATATCAAGAGGAGTAACACCTCTAGACATACCACCAATAGAGTAGGCCTCATTAAGAAGATTATCACCACCATTAGAATACTTCTTATAATTAGAATCCTTAGTACTATAAGCAATATCAATACCCAAACTACTTACAAAAGAAGCAATCTTCTTCTTATCAACTTGTTGAAAAGCCTTAAGAGCAGGAATATTTCTAGAAACACTAAGTGCTCTTCTAAGAGTAATTAATCCTTCAAAATTACCATCCCAGTTACCAATTTCAGGACCATTAGTATAAGACCAAGGCTCATCATTAAATAAAGTATAAGTAGAAAAATCATTATATTCAAATCCAGGGCCATAATCAAATACAGGCTTAGCGGTACTACCAGGTTGTCTGTAAGATTGAGTAGCATAGTTCCAATCTCCAGCCTTCCTATTTCTACCAGCACCAATAGCCACAATAGTACCATCATTAACATTAGTAACAGCAATACCTGCTTGAACAGCATCATCTTCCCAACCAGAATAAGATTTACCACTCAATACATCATTAATACCATCCTGAATACTTCTATCCAAAGCAGTATAAATCTTCATCGAAACAAGAGAAGGGTCATCTCCAGTCTTATCCTTAATTTCCTGAATAACAGTATCAAGATATCCATCATATTCTCCAACAGTAGAATTATTAGCAAGCATACTCTCAATACTAACACTATTAGCCATATTCTTTTCCTCTTCAGTAATATAGCCATGTCTATACATCAAATTAAGAACAGTACTTCTTCTTTTTTGAGCAGCCTCAGGATGTTTGTAAGGTTCATATTTATTAGGAGCCTGATACATACCAGCAAGCAAAGCAGCCTCTGGTAAACTAAGTTCTTCAACACTCTTACCAAAATAATATTTACTAGCCTCACCAACACCATATATTCTTCCACCTAAACAACTATCATTAACATACATTTCCAAAATTTCACTCTTACTATATTTCTTTTCCATAAAGAATACAGATAAGTAAACATCCTGGAACTTTCTAACAATCTTCTTAATCTTATTAGTCTCCAAACTATCCTTCTTAGTAAGATTATTCTTAACAGTTTGCATAGTTAGAGTAGAAGCACCACCAGCATCATCTTTACCAACTAAGTTAAGAAGGGTAGCCTTTAAGAATCTAGCCATATCAACACCATTATGTTCATAAAATCTAGAATCCTCAGTAGCAACCAAAGCATCAACAAGAACTTGTGGTAACTGGTCAAAATCAACAGATTCCCTTTTCTCATCACCAAGAGTAGCAAAAACATTACCATCTTTATCATATACAACAGTCTGATCCTGATTCTTAAGAGCCTCTGGATTAAAATCCCCAGTACTAACAACAATGTATATCATAAATGCCATCATTGCAAATACTCCAAAAATACAAAGACTAAGAAAAACAGTAAGAATCTTTCTTAAAATACTCTTCTTCCTTTTAGGAGAGCCACCATCTCTGTTTCTAGTATCTTTAGTTTTAGTTCTAGTTTTACTCTTACTCTTAGAACTATTCCTTTTACTAGTAGTAGTCTCCTTCTTTTTAAACTTAAATAACTTTGAAAAATTAAGTTTCTTTTTACCATTAACCCCATTTTTTCTATTTCTAGAACTCACGACTTCAACTTCCTTTCCTTCAGATAAATTAACTTTATCCATATTTTCCCTTTCTCTTTCTCTTTTTCTAAAAATATCTATAATATCATTTGATTTCAAGTAAATAATAGCAAGTGGAATAATAACACACAAACTAAATAATCCCTTAACTCCAAAGACAATAACGCTAAGTATAGTAATAGCAATAATAAATACACAAATTGTAATCAATGACATTTATTAATCACCAACTTATCAACATATTTAATATAATCAAGTCTAGGAGCATACTTAATATTAAGTTCGTAACAATTATCCTCAAAATAAGATAGGGGAATAGACTTCCTCTCATTATCATTGATAAAATCAATTAATTCCTTTCCTCCCAAAATATAATCTTTATTCAGTAGAGAAAATCTTACAATTAAAAATACAATTCCATTATGCTTAAGAACCTTCTTAATATAATCAATCTGGTGTTCATGAATATTATTAATAGTAAAACTAGTCTTACTTTTAGTTTCTTTAGCATCAAACTCAACATAATATCCCTTATATATACCATTATAATCCAAAGTAGAGGGACATTCAAAAAAACCATCAACAACTCTCATATTTTGATAATTAGTTTTAGTAATCCTAATAGGAGTAGGCTTCTTATATATTAAAGCAATATCATAATCACGATAATATTTATTGGTTTCATTAATATCATTCTCAAGTCCCATACCTCTATTAGCAAAACTGCTATTGAAGTTTGTTCTGTAATTCACAAATATCACCTATTTAATTATACTATATAATCAAAAAAAAATCTATATAAATAGATAAAGATGTAAAAATTGACACTTTATATTATATACCCCTTAAGCCAAAAATATTTGTCTCTCGGGGAATGATAGAGCCTAAGGTCTCTATCATTAACCATTTTAATCACAATAAAAAAAGACTATTACAAAGTAATAATCCATTCGGTTAATATTTTCCCAATTTATTATTTAATTTATGAGTAGTTACCAATAAAAATAGTAGGAAAAAAACCTACTATTGAACATCTTTTGTATCTTCAATTTCAACGCCTTCAAGTATATCTAGATAAGAAGAAGTATTAACAATTAAAGTATTATTTTCAATAGCCTCACTAATAATCAGTATTTTTTTCTGATAATTTTTATTTACATACCAACCAATAGGAAATAGTTCATTATCAGTAAGATTATTAAAATGCTTCTTATATGTAAGTTCTGCTAATGTATATAATTCAAATAATTCATTATTCACATTATTAATCATCTTTTACCTCCATAGAATTTAATTTCATCTAATTCTTCAGGATTTAATTTCAATATATCCTGACAATAAAAATTATTTATCATATTATACATTTCTTCACCAACAATATTTTTAAGTATCTGAAGATTTTCCTCAGCATCAGGAAGTTTAACAATAGCGGCAAAGTTAGCAATAATTTCCGAAAAAGTAATCTTCACATTCCGATGGTAGTATTGAATCCCATGGCCAGAAGCACTATCGATTTTCTTACCTTGTGCATTCACTAAGAGACCATTACTTAACTTTCCTTCATATATAGCATCAATAATATCACAAATAGCCAATAAGCCTCCATAATAAGTTCTCATATTAGATTCAGTATTTTCATTAATAAATATCCTTTTTTGACAATTAATATATTCTTCTTCTGTATATATCTCACTAATTATCATATTAAGTTGTTTTTCTGGTATTTGCAAATCTTTATACTTTTCTTTTTTATCATCTATAAGTTTAGATAATGTTTTTTTAATTCTTTTTCTATATTCTTTGTCATTAAGAAAACCATCATATATTTTATCTGCCTTTTGCCTAAATTTTTCTTCGATATTATCAGTAATTTTTTTATATTCCTTAACAAAATTCTCTACCGCAATTAAAGTTTCAGGATTCTGTCTTACTCGTTTGACTATTTCTGCATAATCAAAAGGAACTAGCGACATTGGAGGTATACTATAAAGATGAAGAGCATGTCCAGTTTCATGAAATAATAATTCAGCAGTAGATGGAATAGTTAAATAGACAACATTATTAGTATCATTAAAAAAGCATTTACACGAATGTTTTTGATAGTGAAAATCACTAAAATTCTTTTTAATTTCAATTAGTCTTTTAATTTCTTCAATAGTAATACTATAGTTAACAAATAAAGCGTTTCGATAGCAGGTAATTAACATATCAATAATTTCCTTATTACTTTTTCCATCAGAGATAAATATCTGTTTTAATTGTTCTAATAACATTCCAGCTTCTTCACTTATTAATCCATAATAATTTTGATTACCAGATATCTTTCTAGAAGCAAATTCATAGTCTTCCTTTGATATATATAAATCAGTATTGTCCCGTTTAAATCCCTTATATCTTAAGATAACTGCGATTTTATCATTTGCTTTAGTACTATCATTTAATATTTTATTCAGTGTAAGTTCACTATCAGCATTTAACAAATGTTCAAGAAGTGTAATACCATCGTATTTATGTAGTAGAAAATTAGAGTCTCTGTTTTCTATATAATCTATCATATCATGCTTGGCAAATATTAAATAAAATTTTACCTTATCTTTAATATTACTAGGTACAAACAAAGAAGAAATATCATATTTAAAATTATCACTTTTAATACTATCCAAAATATAATCAAGATAAGTATAATCATTTTCAATAGGAGTCATTAATAATGTAGTGTCAGTCTTTACTAATAAATCAGGTCTTTTCTTTTGATATAATATTTTAATAACATTAATATTGGAAGTATATGATATTTCAAACTTATCATTATTATCTATTAAGTATTCTAAAAAAGTTTTATCCTCTAAAGTTTCATCCTTAAATAAGTCTTTAATGCTACATAGCAGAATATTTTCATCAATATTTTTTAATAAACTTAACTTTTGAAATTTATACAAAATACTAATAGTTTCTTTATTGTTGACATTTAAAATATTAGGATTATAACCATTTTGAATAAGAATTTCCAATAATGTTTTTGAAGGATAAATTTCCAATAAAAGTAAATTCTCTTGAAAATTAATTAATAAGTTAAACATTTTATTATCCACTAATAGCTTTATAAAATCTCTAATAAGAAGACTATTCTCTTTATTAACATTTATCGATTTAAATATATTTTCGATGACTTTTTCATTATGAATATACTTTTCTATAGGATATATACCATCGATATTTTTAGTTATTAACTTGTTGATTAGTTTTGGATTAAGTAGTTCTAAAAGATTTTCTTTATGATATGTACAAAGTAAATCAACTATTTCTACATTATCCTTAATTTCTAAGAGAAAAGAAGGTAGTTCCATTCTATTTTTTTCTAGTAAATGTTCAATAAATCTCTTACCATCAATTATAGAAAACAATGCATCTTCATCAAGAAAAAACTCAAACAAAGGTTGATTATTTTTTAAAAATATATAGGCAATTTCAACATCCCTTTTAGCAGCATTATCTTTTAGTGACACACTAACACCATTATTAAATAAATGTTCCAATAAATAAATTCCACTTTCATCTTTTGATAAAAGCTCATCTCTAGTTAATTCTACTCCTGATATATTTATAATAGTGCCGTTTTTAATAGAACTCCATATTTTATCTAATTTGTCATTAACATAAGTTTTTTTCTTAGTATTATTTACTATCTTATTAAGAATACTATGTATTTTATAAGCCATAATAATCAAGACATCCTTTCTAAATAACTACATATTAAATATAACACATATGAACAATTAAGTAAATATTCTTTGAGTTTAAGTTTTATTTTTAATAATTATTTAAATATTGTTTACTGATATGTATTTTATTAATGCCCCTTAAGCCAAAAGTATTTGTCTCTCGGGGAATGATAGAGCCTAGGGTCTCTATCATTAACCATTTTAGTCACAATAAAAAAAGACTATTACAAAGTAATAATCCTCTAGTCAAGATTTTTAGTAAATATACCCAAGTCAATAAGACCAGATAAAAATACAAGTACATAAACAATTCTAGTAATTAAACTATTATCTCCTAGTAAATATTCGACTAGGTTAAAATTAAATAAACCAACTAAACCCCAATTAATACAACCAATAATGCTTATAGTTAAAGCAATTTTATATAATGTATTCATGTCCTCCTCCTTTTTAATAATATTTTGTACAAAAAATAAATAATTATTCATCATATAAGAAAAATAAATTAATATAATTTATCAGAAAGCAAAATGAGGTGAGAAAGTGAAAAAAAAGTTATTATTTCTGTTAGTAGGAGGTTTGTTTCTACTTGGAGGATGTGGAAAGATGAAGGAATCAGATGTTATAAAAGATTTAACTAAAAAAATAAATAATTCTTCATCATATTATATAGAAGGAACATTAGAAATAGTAAATAATGAAGATATCTATACATATGATGTAGAAGTATCATATGCCAAAAAAGATAATTACAAAGTAAGACTAGTAAATAATGTCAATAACCATGAACAAATAATACTACGTAATAAAGAAGGAGTATATGTCGTAACACCTAGAATAAATAAGAGTTTTAAGTTCCAAAGTGATTGGCCATATAATAATTCTCAAGTCTATCTATTATCTCCTTTACTAGAAGATATAAATAGTGATGAAAATAGAGTATTTGAAGAAGTAACTGATGGTTATAAAATAACAGTAAATGCAAATTATCCAAATAATCCAAAACTAGTAAAACAAGAAATACTATTAGATAAAAATGTTAATATCAAATCAGTAACTGTAATAGATAAAGATGGAAATAAACAAATATCAATGAATTATAAAAAAATAGATTTAAATAGCAAATTTAAAGATAGTTATTTTGACTTAAAAGAAATCATCGATGTAAGAGAAGAAACTCCTAATAGTGCAGAAGATAAAAATAATAATACAAATACAAATGAAAATACTAACACTAATACCAACACAAACACAAATGAAAACACTAACACTAATACAAATGAAAATACAAAAACTGAAGAAAAGAAAGCAGAAAATACAAGTAAAATAGAAGATGTAATATATCCAATGTATATACCTACTAATACATATCTATCAAATAAAGAAAAAGTAAGTAAAGATAGTGGAGAAAGATTAATACTAACCTTTGATGGAGATAATCCATTCATGTTAATAGAAGAAACAATAGCAAAAGAAAAAGAACATCTAATAGTACCAACATATGGAGAGTTAGAGTTAATGGCATCAACAGTAGCCATAGTTAATGATAACTCAGTAAATTGGATAGATAATAATATAGAATATTATGTCGTAAGTGATAAATTATCTAAGCAAGAATTACTAAATATAGCAAGAAGTATATCCGTACTTCCAGTAAGCAAGTAATTCTTGCTTTTTTTTAAAATTATTTTTTTACATCTTGTATAAAACAGAAAAATATGATACTATTTATATAGTGAAAATATAAATAGCGGAGGTAAATAATGAAAAAGAAATTATCGTTAAAAAACATATATCTATTATCAGTAATAGGAATAGGATTAATAGGACTAGCCCTAGGCTCTACTTATGCAATGTTTATAACTAATGTAGAAATAGATAATCCAATAACTTTAAGCACAAACTTAAGTAGTGAAAATGACATAATAGAAACAGTAGAAGTAACAGTACCTGCTAACGATCATATAGAAGTACCTCTAACAATAAATAATCAAAGTAGTAGTACATTAAACTATTCAACATTCTATGTATCATCTTCAAGTGACATAGAAGTAGGAACAAAACTATCAAATTCAGATAGTAGTATCCCAACAGGAACAATAAGTAGTAATACTACTAAAAAAGTATATGTTCAAATAAAAAATAACACATCAAGTTCTCTTACAATAACTCTAGGAGTATCATCAAGTATAAATAGCATAGTATTATCAAGTAGTATGACTATAGTACCTAATACAGAATTAGTATTTGGTAAAAACTTATTAGAATATATTACCAACTTATATAGTAAAACTGGAACAGCATCTGATGGTCAAGATACATATGACTATGATACAACGCATAAATTGATGAAAGATCCTGGAGCAAATATTCGTTACTATGGAAATAGCCCTAATAACTACATATACTTTAATTGTGATAATTATTCCAATCAAACAAGTGATACTTGTGAAGTATGGAGAATAATCGGAGTAGTAGATAATAAAATAAAATTAATTAGAAATGAAAATCTAGGTATCCTTTGCATAGATAATGGGAAGACGAAAACAACAGGTTATAATAATAATTGGAGTACTGCTTCACTAAATCAATTATTAAATACAAATTATCTAGAAAAAGGAGCAGATGTATCTTATGTTTCAGGAAAATCAAGGAATACAATTACAACAGAATTAAAAACAAGTGAAATTGGAATAAATGATACGACAAGAAATATGATATCTGATGGTATTTGGTATTTAAGAGGACCGTCATCTGATACAATTTCCATAAAACAAATCTATAATATGGAAAGAACAACTGGAAGCGTATATGGAAGCAATCCTACGGTTTATCCTGTATCCGGAGTAACGCCAACATGGCCACCTAAAATAGGATTAATGTCTGCTTCTGATTATGGTTATGCTGCAGATTTTAATTATTGTAAAAAAACATTATATTATTATGGCGATACTACATGTAGTAGTAACAACTGGTTAAATGATGGTAATTATCAATGGTTGTTAACCCCATATCCATCTGATTCATCTAGCATATGGAGTATCGTATCAGGAGGAACATACACAGGAACAGCAGTTTATAACATACAAATGACAACACGCCCTGTTCCATATTTAGAAACAACGATAAAAATAAATAATGATGGAGATGGCTCAAGTACTAATCCATACCAAATAGTCAGTTAATTAAATTTCAAAAAATTAACAATTGCATTTTATAAACTAAAATGATATACTTGTAATAGTAGGAGAGTAAGTTACTATGAAAAAAAAGAATAAAAAGAAAGATTATAGTATAAAAAGATTTATACTAGTATTCATAATGATGATTTGTATATTAGTATCATCTTGTACATATTGGATGTATGCATATCATCATAAATATGGAAAAAACTACTATGAAGATAAAATAATAAGTAGTAAAATAGATGACTATATAAAAGTAGAAGGAAATCTAGTATATATAAATAACATAAATGAAGAATTAAAAAATAGTTTTATAAAAAAACAAATAGATATTCAAAAGAATAATATCATAGATATGACAATAACAAAAGGAATCTATAAAGAAATACTATCGCTAAAAATAAACTATATATTACAGAATAATATAGAAGAAGTATTAACAATAAATATAGATTTAAGAAATAAAAAAGAAATATCAAATGAAGATATACTAAATAAGATAGAAAAAAACTATAAAGAACTAGCAGAAGATATCTATAATAATTATATCAAAGTAGAAGATAGTAAAAAAATAATAGATATAATAACAGATAAAGAATTAACAGGAAAAGAATTAAATGAAAATAAAGAAAAATACATAATTAGAATAAGAGAAAAATTACCAGAAGTAATAAAACTATATATAAAAGATAATAAAGTATATTACATGGTAAATATAGATGAAATAAGTAAAATATGTTATTATACAGATAAAAGCATAGGATATATAAATAAAGAAATAGGAAAAATATAGAAGGAGGAATTATATATGGAAAGTATTTTATCAGCAACAGCAGTAGCAATAGGAGTAATGGTAGGACTAGCCTTTTTGGGATTAGGACTAGGAATAGGTCTTCTTGGAGGAAGAGTAGCAGAGGCTGTAGGGAGAAACCCAGAGACCAAAAATGATGTAGTACACTCAATAATGACAATATTAATAATATTTGCAATATTCTTATTATTCTTATTTGCATTTTGTTTCTTATTACTATTCTTTAATCCATTAGTGGGATAATATGACATACTTTATTATCTCATTTGTCGTTATCATTCTTTTAGTAATAGTAATGAGTCTAGTACTAAAAAATGCTGTAAAAGAAGTAGATAAAAAATCAAAATCATACTTTGTAGACAAACTAAAAGAATATGACTATTTAATAGATGAAAAAGAAAAACGTCTTTCACAGTTAGAAGACGAACTAGAAAAAAGAAAGAATGGACTAAAAGATAATAGTTTAAGTGAAAGAGGTCCAAGTTATGACTTTGATACAAGCATAATAGACCTACTTACAGAAACAAGTTATCTAGATAAGAATATATTTGAAATAAATAAGAAAATAGAACAAAAGTTTATCATAAATTATGAAGACTTAATAAAAGACTTCTTATCAAATGTAAAAGAAGATAAAAAGTATGATTTCTGTGTAAACTTAAGAAAAAAGTTTACCCCAGAAGAAATATATAATATAGAACTAATGTTACCAGAAGAAAGAAATAATTACTTAAAAAATAACCTAACAAAAGAAGAATATAAAGTATATGAAATATATTTATCAAGTAATAAGTTCAATATGGAAGATTTTATCGATTATCTAAATAGATTAATAGAATTAAATGATCCAACAGTAGTAGTATTAGTACCAAATAATAAAATAAACTATGATTATATAGATAAAAAAGTAAGAACCAAAGTATCAAATACAATCTATAAAGGAATAAAGATACTTTATAAAAATAAAATATATGACTTTAGTCTAAATGAAGGGAATGTGTGATATGGAACTAAAAAAAGTAGATCAAAAAGTAGAAGATATAAAAAATAACAATAATATATATTCAGTAGGAAAAGTAATAAAAGTAAATCCATATACCGTAATTGTATCAGGGTTAACAGATATCACCTACTATGAAGAAGTAGATATAGCAGGAAAGGCTAAAGGCTTTGTTTTTGCCGTAGGAAAAAACAATATCACAGTATCATTAGTAGAAGTATCAAAAGAAATAAATCCAGGAGATGAAGTATATTCATTAAAAAAACAATTCAAATGTTTATTTAGTATGGATTCAATGGGAAAAGTAATCGATATCTTTGGAAATGACTTAATAGCAGGAAAAAGATTTGATAACCTAGTTGAAGTTCCAATAGAAAATGAACCAATTCCTATCATGGATAGAGGACTAGTAACAAGAGAGTTCCTAACTGGATTAACAAGTATAGATATGTTGTATCCAATAGGAAGAGGACAAAGACAATTGATAATAGGAGATAAAAAGACAGGAAAAACCCAAATAGCCCTAGATGCCATAGTAAATCAAAAAGATAAAAATATGGTATGTATCTATGTAGCCTTAGGAAAAACAAAAAAAGAAGTAAAAGATATCTACTACGAACTAACTAAAAGGGGAGCAGCATCGTATACAATCATCATAGCCTCATTCCACGATGAATTACCAAATAGAACATATCTAACACCATATGTAGCCCTTTCAATAGCGGAATCAATGATGATGGACTCTTATGATGTATTAGTAGTTCTAGATGATTTAAAGAAACATGCCGATGTATATAGACAAATATCATTAGCAAGTAAAAAAACACCAGGAAGAGATGCTTACCCATCAGATATCTTCTATGCTCATAGTAAACTACTAGAAAAAGGATGTCAACATAAAGATGGCGGCTCAATAACAATATTGCCAATCGTAGAAACAAAATCATCAGACATAACAGACTATATATCTACTAACATAATATCAATATGTGATGGCCAAATAGTATTATCAAGTAAAAACTTTGCCAAAGGAGAAAAACCAGCCCTAAACTATGGACTATCCGTATCCCGACTAGGAGGAGCAGTACAATCTCCAGAAGTAAAAAAATTAGGAAGCCTAGTAAGAAATAAATTACTAGAATACCTAGAAGTAAGAGATATCTATGAATTAGCCAACATTGATGAAATGAGTATTGAATTACAAAATAGAATGAAAGAAGGAAAAGTAATATTAGATAAATTAAAACAAAATAAATTCTCTCCAAAGAGCAAAGAAGAAATGCTTGAATTATATAGATTCTTGGAAGTAGGTGAAGCAAATGAAAATAGGTAAAATAATAACAATAAACGATATTTCTGTAGAAATAATATTATCAAGTAATGATATCAAAATAGGAGATATCCTCGAAGTAGAAGATAATAATAAATATGTCTTTGAAGTAGTAGAAATAAATAACATATCTGCTACCTGTATAAGCCTATATTCCACAAGAGGATTACAAAAAGGAAGTATAGTAACCAAAAAAAGTAATGGAATAGAAGTAGAATATTCAGATAAAATATTAGGAAGAGTATTTGATTCTTATGGTGATGTTATAGATGGATTGCCATTTGAAAGTGAGAAAAAAGTAAAAGTAAAAAGTAATACCGTATCACTAAAAGAAGTAAAAGTAGAAACCGAACCATTATGGACAGGAATCAAAGTAATTGACTTCTTTGCCCCATTACAAAAAGGCTTCAAAATGGGATTACTAGGAGGAGCTGGAGTAGGAAAAACCGTATTAATAAAAGAGTTAATTCATAATATCTATGCATCATCAAACTCAAATGCTGTCTTTGTAGGAGCAGGAGAGCGTAGCCGTGAAGGAAGAGAACTATATGACGATATGAGAAGTTCAAACCTATTAGATAAAATGACCATGGTCTATGGACAAATGGGTGATAATCCCGTATCCAGAAGTAAATCAGTAGCTACTGGATTAAGAATGGCTGAATATTTAAGAGACGAAAAAGGCCAAGATGTCCTAATCTTCATCGATAACATCTATAGATTCATTCAGGCCAAAGCCGAAATATCAACTGATTTAAAAGAACTATTAATAGAAAATGGATATCCCGCTAACATGGCTGGAGAAATAAGTGAAATCGAAGAGAGAATAAATTCAACCGATAAAGGCTCAATCACTTCCTTCCAAGCCATCTATATCCCAGCAGATGACCTAACCGATGATGCCGTACAAACCGTAATGAGTTATATGGATGGACAAATAGTTCTAGATAGAAAAATCGCTGAACTAGGCTTATATCCTGCTATTAATGTTTTCAAATCAACATCAAAACTAATAGATAGAGATAAAATAGGTGAAAGACACTTCACATTAGTAGAAAAAGTCTTAGCCTCACTAACCAGATATGAAGAACTAGAAGAAATCATCGCCGTACTAGGAATAGAAGAATTATCCGAAGAAGATAAACTAGTCTTCTATCGTTCAAGAAAACTAAGAAACTACTTCTCACAACCAATGTTTGTAGCAGAAACATTCACCAATATCAAAGGAGAATTCGTAGATATAAATGATGTATTAAATGATGTAGAAGATATCTTAAATGGTAAATATGATAATGTAGATGAAAGCAAGTTTAGATATATAGGTAAGTGTAATGGATGGAATTAAAGTAAGAATATTTGATATTGAAAACGGATTAAGAGAATATGAAAATATCAAAATAATAAGAATCATAAGTAAAGACTATAACTTACTTATAATGAAAGATTATTTACCCATAATAGGAGAAATAGAAGGCTCTGTTGACATCAAAAATGATGAAATAAATCTATCATTCAAAGATATCAAAGCCTTCTATATGAATAGCAATAACGAGTTCAATCTAATGATAAAAGAGGGATCGTATGAGTAATATATTTTATTTTGCATTTGTTGGTATAATAGTAGTAATATCACTATATATTATTCTAAAAATACTAATAAAAAAGTTTAATCCAGAAGAATCAAAAGTAAAACTATATGGAGTACTTCAAGGAATGAGCAACAGAGAAATAATAAGCATATCCTGTTCCATAATAAGTTACATATTCACAATATATTTAATGACATCATTTATAGATTTAGATATCTATATAGCCATCATCATATTATCATTAACCCTTTTTAGTAGTCTATTAATTAAAAATAAAAAAATAATAATTGATATACTCCTAAATATCATTTCACTAGGAGGATTAAAAATAATATACCTAATACATGATTATATAACAAATGAATATATGGATATATGGATGTTACTACTATTAGTATTCGTAATGATATTTATATTTATATACTTATCATACACATTACTAAAGAATCTAAAAACAGTAGTACTAGCTAATAAATATATAAGAAAGGGTGGAAAAGATGAGAATCAAGAACGTAGTTAAAGTCATGAACTTCCACTCTTTACTTAGAGTAGACGCCTCAAAAAGAGAAGCCGAAAGTTATCGTAATGTAGGAGAAGAAGTAACAAAAATAATAAAAACAATCGTCTACAATAAAAATCTAGTATTAGATAAAAAAGTAATAATGCCAAATCCAGAAAATAACAAACTAAACATATATATAGCAAATGACTATGGATTCTGTGGAAATTTCAATTCTCAGGTAGCAAGACAAATAAGAGAAGATAAAGATGACTATAAAATAATAATAGGAAAAAAAATAGTTTATACAGATGAAAAGACTATTCTAAAGATAAACAAAGATGATTTCACAAAGGAATTAAAAAGAATAGAAAAAACCATTGATGAAGCCATAAGAAACTCATCATATAGTGAAATAAACCTATATTATAACCATTACAATTCGAGTACATCATTTATTTTCAAGAAACTAACACTATTTCCCATAAACTTTGATGGAGAATACGATACCAAAAATGACTTTGTTATTGAAACTGATATAACAAGTATGCTATATAGTTTATTAACATTTTATATAATGTATGAATTAAAAATGTGTGAGTGTATAAGTAGAGCAGCAGAGAATGTAATAAGAAACCAAATAACAAGTGAAGCCCTAGATAAAATAGAAGAAATAGAGATAGAGCAGGCAAATACTTTGAGAAAAGAAAAGAAAGATAAATTAGTAAAGAAAACAGTAGAAAACTTCAAAAAAATATCTGCAAGGGAGGAAGAAGATGGATAAATATGATTATATAACTGCTACCACTCTTGAAGAAAAAGCAAGACTAGAAAAACTAATAAAATACATGGAAGCAAATAATATTGAAACTGACTTATTAGAGTACAAAGAAAGATATAAAAATATCTGTAAGTATCTATCAGTTAAAGAAAAATACTTACAAATAGAAAAAAATATAAACAAAATAAAAGAGGACTTAGAAGAATTATATAAGAAAAAAGATGAAGAAGAAGTAGATAATCTTTTACTAGAAGAAACATTATTTACAAAGTTTAATATAGATACAAGAGGAAAGTATCAAGGAATATTATATGAAGATATCAAAAAAGTATTAGATAAAGAAGAAAGAGAAATACTATATCTAATCTTTGAAAAAGAAAGTAACTATTCCAAACTAATAACAAAAAGAAATAAACTAAAAGAAATATTAAATAAAGAAAAATATCCAAATACATATAATACCCTTTTAAGTCAAGATATCCTAATAGAAAAACAAGATGAACTATTAGATAACATATATCTATTAGAAAATAATATCAAGATAGAAAGAGAAAAACAAACTCTTCTAGAAGAAGAAGTAATGACTACACCTATCTTAAAAATACTATATGAGTTCTGGATAATAGATAGTTATGATAAAACAAAAGTAAATAGAAGTAAACTATTTAAAGAGAATAGGTCTCTAGTAAATTACAAAGTAGATGTAGAAGAAAAAGAAAAACCTAAAGTAGAAGAAAAGATGGTAGAAGATTTGAACTTACCAGGAATAGATGAAGATACCTTTATAGACATAAATGGAAGAAATTATATAAAATAGTATTGAAAAAATAAGTATTATTTGTTATAATTCATATGTAGAGTAGGAGGAAGAAAGATGTTTGAAGAAAATAATCAAGAAAAAAGAATGAATAAACCACTTATCTATGCTATAGCAGGAGTAGCCCTTCTTGTAATAGCAGTATCTGGTAGTGCATATGCTTATTTTAGTGCTAGTGCATCATCTCCTAGTAATGCTATATCAGGAAAAACACTAGATGTTCAAATGTCAGTGACTTCTGTTGAAAGAGTAAGTAAAGGAACTGGCGATTTAATACCAATATATGATGGAACAGTATCGGGTCATGCCAGTCAGTTAAGTACTGCTACTAATAGTACTAATGATTGTGTAGATAAAAATGGTTATACTGTATGTCAAATATATAAAGTAACTATAAATAATAATGGTACTAATAGTACAAATATTAATACCACTATAACATTAAATGGAACAAATGATGTAAAATGGGCTAGAATGACTGCTAGAAATACATTTGATACAATATTGCCAACAAGTCAAACAGCCAACTTAAATACATCTGTTGTCATCTTACCAGCAAAGAGTGGTACCACAGCAGGAACTACTACTCAATATTTTGTTGTATATTTAATGAATACTGGAGACAATCAAACAACTGCTGATGGTGGAAAAACAATAACTGGTACAGTAACTGTAACAGCATCTACAGGATCAAGAATAGAAGCAACATTCTCATAATAAAATTAATACTTAGATATAATATCTAAGTTTTTTTCATGTTCACACCAAGCCAAAGTCTTGCTGTGCTACTTATAGCCAATTAAATTGTCTATAAGTAGTATATCAACCATATTTATTATATATAAGCATAGGAAATATATCAAAAAAAATTCTAAAAAATGTTTTAATAAATCACAACAAAAACTATTGATTTTTATCTATTTATCTGATACAATTATTATTGTAAAGGAGGATTGAAATAATGGAAGAAAATAAGAGAGGAGCAAACACTTTATATTTAGTAATTGGTGTGGCTACATTAGTAGTTGCAATCATCGGAGCAACATTTGCATACTTTAGTGCTAGTGCTAAAGTTGATGGAGATCAAATTACAGGTCAGACAAGTGATGTTGGAAACGCATTAAGTATTAATGTATCAAAGGTAAGTTTTCAAAATACAGGTGCTGCAACTGATAATCTAGTTCCAGCGGTTATAGATGTAACTAATGAAGGTGTTGCTAAAGCAGTAAATGGTAAATGTGCAATAAATGGGTACACAGGATGCCATCTATATAAGATAACTGCAAATACAGCACAAGATCTTGCAGCTGCAGACATTTTACTACATTCGTTTAATATTGATACTGCAAAAGATAAAGAATCATGGAAATTTGTTGTATTCACTGGAAATGAAACAAAAAATGGTGAATCTGCAGATACAACTTATACAGTTAATAATATAATTGGTGATGCTGCACAAAGCTTTGCAGGTACTGCTGCCCAAATACCATCAGAAGAAAATACTAAGGCTGGATACAACATTAATAATGGCGGACTAACAGCAGGAGAGCATATATATTATTTATTAGTATATTTACAAAATAAAGATGTTGTTCAAAATCCAACTGAAGCTGAAAATGCAGATTATGCCATTGGAACATATAGTGGAAGTATAGCATTTAATGCTGCTGGCGGTAAAGTAGTAGCTAACTTTAGTACAGCAATGGCACCATAATCATTGAACATAAAGAAGTAATCAAATACTTCTTTTTAATTTAAAAAAAAAATAAGCAAAAAGTATTGCATTTTGGCTCTATATTTGATACAATTATTATTGTAAAGGAGGATTGAAATAAAATGGAAGAAAATAACAGAAAGGGAACAGGTGTATTTTACGCCGTAGTAGGTGTAGCTACATTAGTAGTTGCAATTATTGGAGCTACTTTTGCATACTTTAGTGCAAGTGCAGATGTAACTGGAGATAGAATTACAGGCAGCACTGAGAACTTAGCAGGAGCATTCAAAGTAAATGTTTCTAAAATTAGCTTTGGAACTAATGAAGAAAGAAAAGTATCTTCTGATAACTTAGTACCAACAAATATTAAATCAGATAGTGCAGCTAACATAAATGTTGCATTAACAGGTAAATGTGCCGCTAGTGGATATAGTGCTTGTCACGTATATAAAATTACAGCATCTTCAACAACAGCAGTACCTAATGTTGAATTAAGATTAGATACTTTAACAACTGCAGGTAAAGACAAAACAGCTTGGAAATATGTTGTATATCAAGGAAGTGACACAGCAGCTGATACTATTACAATGAATACTACTGCATTTGGAACATTTAATAAAGGAACAGATTCAACATCTCTAATCAGAAGTGAAGGATTAAATGCTAATACTCCTGTAGATTATTATTTAATGATTTACATTGAAAATGCTGAAGCGTCACAAAATGATGGCGGAGAAAAAGATGTAACAGGTACATATTCTGGTACTGTAACACTAACAGCACAAGGCGGTAGCGAAGTTTCTGCTCAATTCACTTATGGTGGATAATAGAAAAATAAAATATAGTAACGATAATAGTTACTATATTTTTTACTCTTCTAATTTGAGAGAAGAAGAAATATAATAAAAATAGCAGACATTAAAGTTTGCTATTTTTTCATTACATATGATTTTATTATATAATTAAAGTGCGAAAACAATTATATAATCATATGTAATTTTATAATAATCATTTAATTCATATTTATATTAAAATGTGTAAAATTAGTGTAAAATCACTAATTTTTTTCATTTTTATTAAAAAAGAATTTTCTCATATGATACACCAAGTAAAAATAATTTTTAAAGACTAAAAACAAGTTTTTCTAGAAATTAACCTCTTCAAAAACATTTTTTACCAATTTGCATTCTATATATGTTTATGGTATGGTGATTTAGAAAAGGAGGTTTGTATGATAAATAACTATTATAATGAAATTAAAAATGAATTAATAAATAATGAAGTATATAAGAAAGTAAAAGATTATTCTAAAAATAGAAATGAACTTAGTACTTATTATAATGTAGGTAAAATATTAATTGAAGCCCAAGGCGGTGAAGATAGAGCCAAGTATGGAGATGGATTAATAAAAGAGTATTCTAAGCAATTAACAAAAGAATTAGGCAAAGGGTATTCTACTAGAAGTTTAAAGAATATGAGAAGATTTTATTTGCTATTTGAAAAAGGGCCTACAATGTCGGCCCAATTATCATGGAGTCATTATAAAGAACTTTTAATAATCAAAAATAATGATGAAATTAATTACTATATCAATATAACTGAAAGATACAATTTAAGTGTAAGAGAATTACGAGAAAGAATCAAAAATAAAGAATATCAAAGACTAGATGACAATACTAAACTAAAATTAATCAATAAAGAAGAAATAAGTATTGGAGATAATATTAAAAATCCAATTATTATTAAGAATAAATTAGGTATAGATAAAGAAAATATCAGTGAAAAGATATTACAAAGATTAATACTTGAGGATATACCATCTTTTTTAAAAGAATTAGGTGAAGGATATTCATTCATAGAAAACGAATATAAAATTAAAATAAATAATACGTACAATTATATAGATTTATTACTATTTAATTATATATATAACTCTTTTGTAGTTGTAGAATTAAAAGTAACTGAAGTAAAGAAAGAACATATAGGACAAGTAGAAGTATATATGAATTATATAGATAAACATGTTAAAGGTATTAGTAATAATAAAACAATAGGAATAGTTGTAGCTAGAAGAGATAATCATTATTATATTGAATATTCTAGTGATAAAAGAATATATACAAGAGATTATGAAATAGTATAGGGAGGTTAATATGAAAAATAACTATTATAATGAAATAAAAAACGAATTAATAAATAATGAAGTATATAAAAAAGCAAAAGACTATTCTAAAAATAGAAATGAACTTAGTACTTATTATAATGTTGGTAAATTATTAATTGAAGCCCAAGGTGGTGAAGATAGAGCCAAGTATGGAGATGGCTTGATAAAAGAATATTCTAAGCAATTAACAAAAGAATTAGGCAAAGGGTATTCTACTAGAAGTTTAA